>CAMWXF010000049.1 GCA_947178115.1 uncultured Lachnospiraceae bacterium | reverse complement strand
GTTAAAGAAAATGAATGCTAAACGTGTCTTTATCTGCTGCACCTTCGGACTTTTTACAAACGGTCTGGACACTTTTGACGAAGCATATGAGAAATGCTACTTTGACAGAATCGTCACCACAAATCTCTGCTATCAGCCGCCCATGTTAAAGGACAAGACATATTATGTGGAGGCGGACATGAGCAAATTCATCGCTTCCATTATAGATTTCATGAATCATGATGCATCGATGGGCAACATCTATACACCTACCGATAAGATTCACAAGATTCTCGCCAAGTATAATAACCGCGAGATGAGCAGTTTGGATCTATAATCGAGCTTCGCTCGATTGCGAGATTTGCTTCGCAAACTCGAAATACGCAATTGTAATCATGAAAATGCCCGGCTCCATATGGAACCGGACATTTTCATACGCTTCTAACAAATACAAATTTGAGGTTTACATCTCCGCTAACGGGAAAGTCAGTATTACCTTAAAAAGATCCCCGTCCAGCTGAATTTCAAAGGTGCCTCTCTGTGCTTCCGTCAGATTCTTCGCAATCGACAATCCCAAACCGCTTCCCTCTGTCGTTCTCGATTCATCTCCCCTGATAAAACGTTCCGTTAATTCCTCCGGATTACAGTTGAGCGGCGTGGCCGAGATGTTCTTGATCGATACTTCTATATGCTCCTTATCAAGCGGTATTCCGGATATCGTCAGATAAACTCTGGTTCCCTCCATCGCATACTTAAAGATATTGTTAAACAGATTCTCAATCACCCGCCATATTCTGCGGCTGTCCGCCTCAATCACGGCATTTGACACATTAACGTTCATGATTGTGGTTAAGTTTTTCTCCTCAAACTTCTCGGAAAACTCCCCTATCGTCTGATTCATCAGTTCCGTTAAATTGATCTTCTCAAAATGCAGGCTTATGTTGCCCGATGTGATCTTGCTCGCCTCTACCAGATCATCCGTCAACTGCTTCAGGCGCTGAGACTTTTCATCAAGTACTCTGATGTAATTCTGAACTTTCTCATTATCCACCTGTTCCCGTTTAATAAGATCCACGTAATTGATTATGGAGGTAAGCGGCGTCTTAATATCATGTGAGACGTTGGTGATCAGATCCGCTTTCATACGCTCATCTTTCATACTGATCTCCACAGCTTCCTTGATCCCGTTTCCGATACTGTTCACAGAATGTGCCAATGTCAGATTATCGCCGTGCAGATTATCCGTCCTCACTTGATGTTCCAGTTGTCCGCCCGCAATTGTCTCTATACCCTTGACGATCTCCTGCTGCTCCTTAGCATTGCGATATAGCAGATTTCCAATAAACATATCTAATATCACCGCGATAAGCAGCGCAATACCCCTGCTAAATCCTCTGCCGGAAAAAGCCAATATCAGCATTAGGAAATTGAACACAAGGAATATTCCGTAGGGAACCCATGTCCTGACCATGATATGCCCATTGTCATACACTCTCCATGCAAACTGCTTTATCTTATGCATGAGCCTGCGCAGGTAGCTGTTCTTCCACAGTGTTCTCGCCTTGATTCTTCTGACCAGACTATAGAAGAAAAACATCGCAACAGCATCTACCGCAAACACGCCTGCCGCTATGATCCCCGTGAGCCATTGCTCCTCGTGCAGTCTGACAGCCATCTCCACCATGTCAGTAGGATCTATGTCTGTCAATTCCGCCGCAACGATCATAACCCAGACCGCCAGAACGGCGACACCTCCGACAATCAACAGCGCCGCTTCCGTAGGTACTCTGTCAAAGGACTGCAGACGAATATACGGATTCCCTTCTGTATCTACATCCTGTCCTGTCACGGCTGTCAAGTAAAACAATAGGATCAGATATAATACACAAGCCGCAATAGCCGCCACAATACACTGCCCGAAATAGGGCAGATAATTTTCATACCCTGTCGCGCCTTGTTTAAATGCATCACTGACCGGATAAGCAGTATCTACACTCATCCAAATCTTGACCGTCTCAGGATAAGCATAATCGTAATCCTGCAGTATCTTACGAATCGTCGCTTCCGCGATGGTAGTGTTGGTCTGATAGATCATATCTGCCGGACTATAGTAAACATATTTGCCCACATTACGCAAAAGCTCGTCATCCGCATCGCCGGCCAAGCCCATATACTCTATAATATTCTCCGTCTCCTGACCGTCATCCAGATTACTGTATATCTGCGTTTTGTCTCCTACAGTCTTCATAATCAGATAACGTACATTGGAGTTATTACGTCCGTAATACTCTTTGTAATTCAAATATTCACTGTAATTATAAGAAAGACTCTTTGCGGCATTCTGTACATTATGGCAAAGATCATAGTAGATATCCCAGTCTGAAACGTACTCTTCCAGATTCTTCCCTTCTATCGTCTTATAACGATTGACCATAATATTATAGCTTCCCGTTCCGCTCTCTACCTCTTGCACTTCGTATCTGCTGTCCGAATCAGATACTATAATACCCGTCGTGTTTACCGCGCCGTATTGTGATTGATACTCATCTACAAAGCCGTCATATTCATCCGTTTCCACCCACAACCGATTTGCCGATACATCATTCACATAAGTATAACTATCTATATCTGATTTCAGATAACTGGCATCCGAGGTATTATAATATTTGCTTTTGGAATCCATAAGCGTCAAACGTGTCTTGTCGGCCAGAAAATTCTTGGCCTGCTCTCTTGTCATCTCCGAAGATGACCATTCAAACCCGTAGTTCGCCCATTTCAACAGATCTTCCAGTCTGTAATCCGCCGTCACATACTGTTCCGGCAGCCCAATATCACGATAATTGTATGCTGTGACATCTATCACTCTGCCGCCGTCAAACTCACCATCAGTCTCAAGTTGACTGCTGACGACTCCGCAACGGATAATATCCGCCGCCGCATATCCGAAAATGCTGTTAAAGATATCTGATTCCTCATATGCACGATTCTTGTCCTGCGCATATATACTGAACCTATAATTTCCCTTGAATCCCTGTACTCTGATTGTGGAACTGCACACCACCACGATCATGGAAAGAACCATGATCCCCAGACACAGGTGCTGTACGATGCACAGTATTGTTCTAAGTGCAAAGTTCGCCCTTTGAGGTGCCTTTTTCTTTTTTTCTTTTTTCTCTTTTCCCATCTTTACTCCATTTCACTAACCATATCTCATGCCGTCACACAGAATCTCAATTCATAAGCCTCTGTTCTATTGCTTCTCAATCTTATAGCCGACTCCCCACACTACCTTAAGGTATCTCGGCTCTTTCGGATTGATTTCAATCTTCTCACGAATGTGTCTGATATGTACCGCCACCGTGTTATCTGCCCCAATCGCTTCCTCGTTCCAAATACTTTCATAGATCTGGTCGATCGAGAATACCCTGCCGCAGTTCTTCACCAGCAGCAGAAGGATATTGTACTCAATCGGGGTAAGCTTAACATTCTCTCCGTCCACCATCACTTCCTTGGTATCATCGTTGATACACAAGCCGCCTACTTGGAAAAGAGCATTGTTATCCGTATTCAGATTACCAAGTGTCGTATATCTTCTTAAATTAGACTTCACCCTCGCCACCAGTTCCAACGGATTAAAAGGCTTCGTCACATAGTCATCCGCTCCGATATTGAGACCGAGTATCTTATCATTATCTTCCGACTTCGCCGACAGGATAATGATCGGGATACTGGAATACTCCCTGATCTTCAATGTGGCATGGATACCGTCTAACTTCGGCATCATGATATCGATCAACAACAAATGAATCTGCTGCTCCTTAAGAATCTTAATCGCCTGCTCTCCGTCATAAGCCTTAAAAATCGTATATCCTTCCTGAAGCAGATAGATCTCTATCGCATCCACAATTTCCTTGTCATCATCGCACACCAAAATATTCGCCATGTTGTCACCTCCGTCTGTGCCATAATCTTTGCAGCCTTAGTATAACTTCTTGTCTTATTACACCATGAAAACCTAAAGAAAAAGATGGGAAATCCTTTAAGCTTTTCTTAAGATGTCTGCACTGTCATATCTTCCGTATTTCACCTTATATTTATTGCCATTGCATTCATGGGAGAATACCCAGAAACGCACCCAGATTACCTCTCATACCATGACTTGCCCTGTGGGAAAATAAATATTCACTGTTGTGGCAAGTACATAGATCCGTCACCTGAATCCGCTCTGCCTTAATACCCGCTTCCTGCAGAATGATCTCATTGGCACGCCACAAATCAAGCTGGTACTTGCCGCCGCCCTTATGATACAATATCTCATCCGCCTGACCCGCGCCGCGAAATTCCTTTATAAAGGCCTCCGCCACATCCTCGCTGACTTCATAACATGCCTGACAGATGGACGGTCCTATGGCGGCAACAAGATCGGCCGGATCAGTACCATACAGCTCTCTCATTTTCTCCGTCACACATCTGCCCATCCGAGCCACCGTGCCCCTCCAGCCGGAATGGGCCAGTGCAATCGCCCGCCTTCTTGTATCCACAAAATATAAAGGTACACAGTCCGCGTAAAAAGTCGCCAGCACAACTCCCGGTTCATCCGTTAACAATCCGTCTATATCCGTATAATCCCGCGGTTTCAAAATCCCCTTGCCGCCATCCTCTCCCGACACCGCCATAAGATTCACGGTATGCGTCTGATCCGAGCAGACAATATCGCTCACCTCACAAGAAAGCACCTGCGCGATCCGCCTGAAATTCTCGTCCACCACCTCTTTCTCATCTCCTCTTGTATAGCTGAGATTCATGGTGCTGTATATTCCTTTACTGACACCTCCCACTCTTGTGGAAAAGAGATGCCTGACCATACCGGTCTTCTCCAAAAGCGGAAATGTAAGATACTCCACCCCGTCTTTCCGATTCTGTTTCATTTGCATCCTGCTGTCATGTCTGTATAATTCCATATTCTTCACTCCTGCTGCCGACATATCATCTTGTCACATAATAGAAAGCGTTCTTGATCCATGAAAGTCTGTCCCTGTCAATAGCTACCACATCAAACCGAATCGGTGTGTTTTCTCCGCAGTGATGCACGACGCGGTAATAATCCGCCACCCTGCATATCCTTCGCTGCTTGGCAGGACCAACCGCCTCGGCCGCACTGCCCCTGCCTCTGCTGCTTCTGTATTTTACCTCGAAAAAAACCAGATACGCTCCGTCATACCCGATGATGTCAATTTCCCCCTGTCTGCACCGAAAATTCCGCTCTGTGACCCTGACACCTTCGGATATTAAATAGGCACAGACCTGTTCTTCCTTCTGTGCCCCTTTTTCTCTATTGTTCATCTGTTTTGCCGATCCCGAATTGCTCATCTGTGCACCTTCATAAATTCTCCGCTAACAATCACTTCGCCAGCTTCGCCTTGATCTTATCCATGGAATCTACAAAGATAAGTATCTCCGCCACAACCTCATACAGTTCCGGCGGAATCATATCGCCGATCTCCAGGCGGGACAGTGTATCCGCCAGCTTGTCATCGCGGTGTACCGGCACATCGGCCTCCTTCGCTTTCTCTATGATACGCTCCGCCAACGCCCCTCTTCCGGACGCTATGACCCGCGGTGCCTCGTCAGAAGGATCATATTCCAAGGCAATCGCCTGTTTCGGTTTCTTATTCTCTTCCTTTGCCACTGCCCGTTTACCTCCAAAATCTGTGTTTTCCTCTCAATCTAAGCTCTCATATCAAAGGACGTTCTGCTGAGCACTGAAATATTTTTACTTTGATTCAGAATCGTCTGCATGATCCCGCCATCCTGCTCTTCGTCCTCTTCTTTCATATGAAACTGTGCCTTCAGGTCATATCCTCTTCCGGCGAGTCTTTCATCCAACAGGGAGATATGCTGCTCAATAAGATCCAGTGCGCTCTCATCCTGTAACGTAAAATTCGTACTCACACGATTCTGCTGCATGGCGACGTAAACATCTACTGCACCAAGATGCTGCATATCCAGATGTAAAAGTGCGCTGACATTGCCGTCCTTCGCCGCAAGATTCTTCTTATTCGTGTAGACATAGAGATCCCCATGCGTCTGGCCTCCCGCCATCTTGAGCGGCAGTTGAATATAAGTAAACATATGATTCAGCTGATTCATAAAATCTACATTGCTCTGCAGATTCTGGACACTCTTAGCCACTGGCATATCCGCCTTATCCACCGCCTGCAGCGCCTCATGCAGCCGCGTACTCTGCTCTCTGATTCTCTCATAAAGCTGCTCCATCTTATGCGAATCGGCTACATTTTCCGGTTTGATCGTCCACTGACTCTCCACCTGTGCCTTCAACAGACTTTCGAACTCTCTGCCTCCTAACAGTCTTTCCATCACGCGGTCATGCAGCTCGCCCGCACCGCCGCCTTTTGGTATCAATCCCCGGATCAGTGCCAGTACTTCCTTAGGCGGCAGTTCCCCGTTTTTGACTTGCTCTACGGTATGTTCCGACACATCCAGTTCCTTGAGCAGATTCCCGACCGTATTCCACTGTCTTGGCGTAAGTACTGCAGTTCTGTCCTGCGCCGGACCGGCACCTGCCGCCTCTTCGTTCTCCGCTATATCGATGACAGTCTCACCCATACTTCCGCTGACACCGTCTTTCACCTGCGCCGCATCGCTTTTCTGCACCGCATCGTTTTCCAACACACCTTCAGCACTCTGAGGATCGCCCGCCGGATCTGCCGGCACCGCCTGTCCTTCACCCTTCTGAATGACAACACCTTCCGTCTCTTCACCCGTGAAGATATCCAACACATTCTCATAGAATGCATATGCCTGCTGTGTCCTGCCTTCACTCATTAACTCTTGAAATACATCGGGCAGTTCACTCATGATCGCCTCACTGCTGGCAAGCAGTTGGTGATTTACACTCCGATATTGCTCGAACTGCTCAATATTTGCCTCCGTAATCGGCACTCCGAGTCTGGTCATCTGTATGAGCGTCTCCGGATCCTGTCTCGGAAATTCCATGAGAAGTCTGCTGATGTTCGCTAAGGACTCCCTGTCAATCGGCATGCCCTCCTTCATCATGATGGCCACCATCTCCACATTATTAGCGGTATCCGGAAATCCTGCGGCATTCAAAGCCCGCAGAACAGTTGCCTCATTTGCCATATTGGCATACAACGGTGTAAGTGACAGGATCGACCCGTTATTTGCCTTCACCTCGAAGCTCAGGCTCTGTCCCAATGCAAGACTGATACTTTGATCGATCCGTGCATTGATCAGCAGATCCTGCCTAAGCGCGATCTGTACCGCTGTCCCTTCCCGGCTCACCACCGAACCCTGTATTGTCTGGCCCGGTGCCAGATTCCTGATCTCGCTCTGCACCCGGTAAGCTCTCTCGCCCTTGGACATGGGTTCCGTGACTTTCACCGTATCATTTGCCTTAATATTCTGATTGTCCCGTTTAAAAATATTTCCCAGATTCAATTTAATCCCTCTTATTCACAAAAATGAGTGATGAACGATCTTCTGTGGATCGGACAGGGTCCGTATTTCTTAAGCGCCTCAATATGTGTCTGCGCACCGTAACCCTTGTTGGATGCGAAACCATATTCCGGATATACCTCGTCATACTGTACCATGAGACGATCCCTCGTAACCTTCGCCACAATACTTGCCGCACCGATAGAGATACTCTTGGCATCGCCCTTGATGATCGGTACCTGCCTGATGTCTACCTGCGGAATTGTGACGGCATCATTTAACAGAAGGTCCGGCGTAACCTGTAAATTGGCAATCGCCTGACGCATTGCCTCATAAGTTGCCTGCAGAATATTGATCTCATCAATCCGTTCCGGTGTGCTGTATCCGAGTCCCACCGCAACCGCCCGCTCCATGATCACATCATAAAGTTCCTCTCTCTTTTTTTCGGACAGTTTCTTGGAATCATTGATATATAAAATATCACAATCTTTCGGAAGAATCACCGCGCCAGCAACCACCGGTCCTGCCAGAGGCCCGCGTCCGACCTCGTCAATCCCGCATATATGCGTATAGGCTGCATATTCTCTCTCATATTGCTTAAGCTTCTCACAACGGACTATTTCCGCTTCATAGGCACTGAACCTTTTCCTGCCCTTCTCCAGAACAGCGCGAACACCTGCTCTTTCATCCTGTTCATACTGTAGAAACAAAGCAGGCAGCTCTTCAATTGCCGCTGCCTGAAATTTCTCCCTGATCGATCCGATTGACTCTGCCATGGTACATCTCCTTTATATACCTATTACTCTGTACCGCACATACAAAAAAGCGCTACCTGTGTTTAATCAAACCAAATTTACTAAAGGGCCAGATCCGCAGCCACGCTCTCCCCACGATCTCATCCCGCGTGATATTGCCCACCGAAGGATCTCTGCTGTCCGTACTGTTATTCCGATTATCTCCCATAACAAAGTATTCGTCATCGCCGAGCTCAATCTCTTCATAAGCTCTTCCCGGATTCTGTATGACTTCCTTGCCATATCCCTCATTCAGCACTTCACCGTCAATCAGAATATCCCCCTCCTCATCGATCTGCACTGTCTCCCCCGGCAGTCCGATGATCCTCTTAATATAGAAAACATTCTCCTCATAACGAAAAGGAAAAACGATAATATCAAAGCGTTCCGGCTCATGGAAACGATAGCTGATCTTATCAACGATCAGATTATCTTCGCTGCTTAACTTCGGCTCCATAGAGCTCCCAAGTACCTGCGTCCTCTGCCCTACAAAATGAATCACCAGATAGACAGCGCACAGAACAAACAATATGTATAAACTGGTGCTCAAGATTTCTTTTAATACCTTCTTCATTCCATCTATTCCTCAATTCCATCTACATTATGTCTTCTTTAAGCAATACCGCCGCAGGTCAGCTCATATCTTCCGACGGCAGTTCCAATGTGATCCTGCCGATCCTGCCGCTTCTGAAATCATCCATCACAATGGCGGAAGCTTTCTCATAATCTGCCTCCTGCCCTTTTTTATAACATTTGCGCATCTCGCAGACATGCTTTAACACCATGAGAGGCGTAGTCATGTCATCCATATCGTCCATGCTGTATCTCTCCGCCAGCTCCACTCTGTAATATTTTAGC
>CAMWXF010000048.1 GCA_947178115.1 uncultured Lachnospiraceae bacterium | reverse complement strand
ATGCAGGTGATCGCGGAGAGCGACTGCGCATACGGCACATGGGCGTTCTATGCGGCGGAGCCGGAGACCGGAAAGGTAGGATTTGCCAGAGAAGGCAGAACCTATACATGGGATTATGTACTGCCCCGCGGACGACAGGTGGAGCTGCGGGTGGTAGGAGAACTGGGGCAGACTACTTTGTATGCGGACGGAGTTAAGATTGGAACACTGGGCAGCGCGGAGCCCTTTGAGGAGTATGCGACTTTTGTTTTCCCGATACAGAGAATCGGGGAAGAGACAGGAAGTTTCCTGGGCGAAGTCGAGGTTGAGAGACTGCGCTGAAGCTGTTAAGAGGTGACAGGGATTGAAGACGAGAGAAGAGGCATTGGCATATGGGCTGTCATTTGCCGATACATATCAGGATGCGCCGTTTCATGATGATAACTGGCAGCTTGTGAGAGTGAAGGGAAGCCGGAAGGCTTTTCTTTGGACTTACGAAAGAAATGGGTATATTAATCTGAATGTGAAGGTAGACCCGGAATGGCGGGATTTCTGGCGCAGCACATATCAGTCGGTGATTGCGGGGTATCATCAGAATAAGGAACATTGGAATACGATTATTTTGGATGGGACGGTTCCGGAGGAGGATATCAGGCGGATGATTGGGGAGAGTTATGATTTGGTGAGGAAATGCGCAAATAGATAGTGAATTTAGGGTAGTTGGTCAGTGAAAACGGACGCGCCGGACGATATGTATTGGAGATATTTTTGTTTTATTGGTATTGATAGTAATAGTGAGTAGAATGGAGTGACACAAAAATGGAGGCATATACGGGATTTGCGCAGGTATATGATACGTTTATGGACGATACGCCCTATGAGGAGTGGTGCGCGTATTTGGTGGAATTGTTGGACAAGTATGGGAATGATATGAAAAATGACACAAATGTCATTATAAACTGCGGCAAAGAAAATACGCAAATAAATGGAGAATGTGACGATAGTGTCATAAATAAAGATGACTTTTACAAGAATATACAGCAGGAGCGCAACTCGATCCTGGATTTGGGATGCGGTACGGGAACGCTGACGGAGTTGCTTGCAGGGCGGGGTTATGACATGATCGGCATCGATAACTCAGAGGAAATGCTGCAGATTGCTATGGACAAGCGTGACGATGCGGGGTTAGAGATCTTGTATCTGCTTCAGGATATGCGGTCTTTCGAGCTGTACGGAACGGTGGGAGCGGTGATCAGCGTCTGCGATTCCATCAATTATCTGCTGGAAGAAGAGGATGTCGTACAGACCTTTCGCCTGGTGAACAATTATCTTTTTCCCGAAGGAATCTTCATCTTCGACTTCAATACAGTGTACAAATATGAGGTTGTCATAGGGGATACGACCATTGCCGAGAATCGGGAGAAATGCAGTTTTATCTGGGATAATTACTATCATGAAGAGGAAGAAATCAACGAGTATGATCTGACTATTTTCGTACAGGAGGATGAGGAGCGCGATACTTACCGCAGATTTCTGGAAACCCACTATCAGCGGGGATATCGTCTGGAACAGATGCTGGACTGTCTGCGACAGGCAGGGCTTGTGTTTGTGGAGGCGGTCGATGCGGATACCCACGGGGAAGTTTCCGATACGAGCGAACGTATTTATGTGGTGGCGAGGAAAGGGCAGGGTGCTGCGAATACGCAGCCGTGAAAAGAATCAACCATATTGAAAGGAATAATGTATGATGAAAAAACTTGAAAAAAAGTATTTAATACCGAGTGTTATATTATTGCTGTGGATGGGGATTTTTGCATTTCTGAATGGAAACTGCCAGTCGTTTTGGGCGGATGAGTTGGCCTCGGTTGGCTTTATCAGAAACGGACTCAGCGTGCCACAGGTGTTGAATACATATTTGTATGTGGAGAATAATTTGCCGCTTTATCCGATGATGTTGTATGTGATGTACCGGATCATGCCTTACGGAGAGAAATTATTACTGATTCCCTCGATCTTGTTCTGTCTGGCGGGAATTATTGTTCTGGTAATGGCAGTCAGCCGGTTAAAAGGAAAAAGGGCCGGGTTTATCTCCTTATGTCTGGGCGTGTCGTCGGGTGTCCTGATCTGGCAGGCGGCGTGGGAGATACGCTGCTATGCGCTGGCATTTCTGCTGTCTGCCCTTGTGTTGTATGCTTTTATCGAAAAATGTATTCGTCCGGACAGGAAACGATTTGTGATCTGGAGCGTGGCGATTGCTCTCTTTTTCTGGACACATTGGTTTGCGTGTATTCTGCTGTTTTTCTATGGAGTGATCGATCTGGTATTAGTTATCCTGCGCAAGATCTCATGGAAGCAGTTATTATGCTATGTGCCGGGCTGCCTGCTCTATGTTCCGTGGCTGATCGCTTCTTTTTATTATAAGAGTTTCGGGCTGGAAGATTATTGGAGTGATGTGCCGCAGTGGAAGGATATGGTGTGGACGGTGCTGTTCTATCTGGACGGTAACCGCATTCTGTGGTATGTGTGCCTGCTGACGGGAGCGGCACTTATTATCAGAGCGGTGTATGCCGTGCGTAAGCCGCGTTCGGAGGAAAAGTCCAAGGTGATGCTGGCGGCGTTCTGTGTGGCAGCTGTGGGGTGGATGATCGGGGGCGTCTATGTGTTCAGTAAGTATATTTATCCGGAGGGCGGGCTGTATGTGGAGCGGTATTTTACAGTGATACAGCCGCATATTGTGCTGATCACGGCGTTTGGCATCGACTATATCCTGGATCTGGCGGATACACTGATAAAGGGCAGAATCGTGGGGAATGCGTATTTGTCTAAGGCGGCGGCATGGGGAATCAGGGGCGCGGTTGTCATCCTTATGGTATGTTCATGGTTGATCTGCTACCGCAATGGGTATAAATCCATCAGGAAACCAATGGAACCGTATCGGGAGGCAGCGGACTATCTGGTCGAAGAGGGCGGAATCTGGGAGGATGATGTGTTGTTTATGGGGTCTAACCAGTTCTGTGTGCTGGATGGGTTTATTCATTATTATTTTGAGAAAAGAGGATATGAGGCGCCGCGGCATATTGTTGACAGTATGGTGCATAGTGAACAGGAGACGAGGTTTTATCCCAATTATGCGGATTTGTCTGAGGAGGAGCTGCTTTCGTATGACCGGATCTATTGTTTGCGGATTCATATGGATGTGGATGAGGAGATGAAGGAGATTCTTTCGGAATATTATGAGCAGGTGCAGACGAAGGACGAAACCGGGGTTGAGATATGGGTGCGCCGTAGTGTGGTGAATTGAGGAACTTCAAGGGTAGAGGGGCATATAAGTTGTGGGGCAGATTGTGTAATCTGCCGGCAGGTAACTTATTAATGCGGTTTTGATGAAGAAAATTGGAGAGGAATTAGGGAGAAAATAATATGACGGATTATATTGTAAGAGCAACAGCAGCGAATGCGCAGATACGCGCCTTTGCGATTACATCGAGGGAATTGGTGGAGCACGCCAGAAGTACCCATGACTTAAGCCCTGTGGTGACGGCGGCATTGGGACGGTTGATGACAGGCGGCGTGATGATGGGTAGCATGTTAAAAGGCGAGAAGGACATGCTGACGCTTCAGATAAACGGCGCGGGTCCCGTGCACGGACTGACGGTGACGGCGGATTCACAGGGAAATGTAAAAGGATATGCGGACAACCCGCAGGCGATGATGCCGCCGAACAGTGTGGGAAAGCTGGACGTGGGCGGAGTGATCGGCTTAGGAGTGCTCACGGTCATTAAAGATATGGGGCTGAAAGAGCCCTATTCTTCGACGATCGAGTTGAAGACGGGAGAGATCGGGGATGATTTAACGTATTATTTTGCGGCTTCCGAGCAGATCCCTTCCAGCGTGGCACTGGGTGTTCTGATGGAGAAAAATAATACGGTAAAGCAGGCGGGCGGATTTATCATACAGCTTATGCCTTTTACCGACGAGGAAGTAATCAGGAAGTTGGAGCAGAAACTGGTGGCGCTTCCGCCCGTGACTAGGATGCTGGAGGAGGGCAACACACCGGAACAGATTCTGGAGATCGTGCTGGGCGATCTGGGCGTGGAGATCACGGACACGCTTCCGGTGCAGTTTTATTGTAACTGCAATAAGAAGCGGGTAGAGAAGGTGCTGATCAGTCTGGGAAAGAAGGAACTACAGGAACTCATTGATGAGGGGAAAGATGTGGAACTGAACTGCCATTTCTGCAATACGAATTATGTGTTCACGGTGGAGGAGATGAAGAAGATACGAGGGTGAATAGTGTGAAAAATAAATTTTTCACACGCAAGTTTGTGCTTGCGCCCAAACTCGCAGGTTGAGCAAGAATGAGGGATTAAAATGATATGAGGGGAAAACATGTGGAAGGAAAATGTGCTTGAGCTTTTTGATAGAGAAACCGCGGAGTGGTTTGAACATGCGCTGGGAGAGCCTACTCCCGTGCAGTGTGAGGCGTGGCCGATTATTGCAGAGGGAAAACATGCGCTCATATCCGCGCCTACCGGAACGGGTAAAACACTCTCGGCTTTTCTGATCTTTCTGGACCGGATGAAGCGGCAGGCACAGGCGGGAACGTTACAGCAGGAATTGAAGCTGATCTATGTATCTCCGCTGAAGTCCCTGGCGGCGGATATCCGCGAGAACTTAAGGCGGCCGTTAAACGGGATCGGCGCGGAAGAACTCATTTCGGTTGGAATCCGAACCGGGGACACTACGCAGAGAGAACGTCAGCAGATGGGCAGAAGACCGCCCCATATTCTGATTATTACGCCGGAATCCCTGTATTTAATGCTTACAAGCAAGACGGGACAAAACGTTCTGGCAACGGCAAAGGCGGTGATCATAGATGAACTTCACGCCTTAATTGATACCAAAAGAGGCGCACATCTGATGTTGTCTCTAGCGCGGCTTGATTATTTATGCGGTCAGCCGCTGCAGCGCATCGGTTTGTCCGCCACCATTGAACCGTTAGAGACGGCGGCGGAGTATCTGGCGCCGGAGGAGGTTGGCATTGCCGCGCCTGCCATGGCGAAACAGGTGCGGCTGGATATCCTAAGCCCCTATGCGGATACCACGAAAGGTCCGAGAAAGGACCCGGTGTGGGAAGAACTGGGAAAGCTGGTGTATCAATATTGTCAGAACAGCCGCAGTGTGATTGCTTTTGTGGAAGGGCGGCGGTATGCGGAGAAGTTAGCGTATTATGTAAACCAACTGGGCGGAGAAGGGTTTGCCAGAGTACATCACGGAAGTCTGTCAAAAGAGCAGAGGGCGGAGACCGAGTTGAATCTGCGGGACGGCACGCTCAGACTGTTGTGCGCTACATCCTCTATGGAATTGGGAATCGACGTGGGCGAGATCGATCAGGTGTTGCAGGTTGGGTGTCCCCGCACGATTTCGGGAACGATGCAGCGACTGGGGCGGGCAGGACATAATCCGGGACGCGTCAGCGTAATGTATCTTTTTCCCAGGACAGCGGCGGAATGCGTGTCCTGCGGGATGACGGCGCAGCTTGCGAGGCAGGGCGGCGTAGAACATGTGAAGCCGCCAACGGAGTGTCTGGATGTGCTGGCACAGCATTTGGTTTCCATGGCCGCCTTCAGAAGTTATGAGATTTCAGAGGTAATGGAGATTCTGCCCAGAGCATGGTCTTTTCGCAATATCACCAAAGAAGACGTGCAATCAGTGCTTGCCATGCTGGCAGGAGATTATGAACATGAGAAGGATATTCCGGTGCGTCCGCGGATCTTGTATGACCGGATTCATGAAAGAGTGGAGGGAGACGGTTACAGCCGGATGTTAGCGGTCTCAGCAGGAGGTACGATTCCCGATAAAGGGTACTATGCCGTGAAAACGCAGGAGGGTGTGAAGCTGGGGGAAGTGGATGAGGAGTTCGTCTATGAATCCCAGAAAGGCGACCGTTTTATCCTTGGCTCTTTTGCGTGGAAGGTTGTGAATATCAGTCGTGATACCGTGACGGTGACACAGACTCACACGGAAGGCGCAAGACTTCCTTTTTGGCACGGAGAGATTAAGGGAAGGGATAAACGGACGGGAGAGGCGTTTGGCAGAATCTTTCATTCTCTGCAGCAGGCTTATGAGGACGGTAAACTGGCAGAGGCATTGGGAGAGCTGGGACTGAATGAAGCTGCCTCCAAATTGGCATGCGGTTATCTGGAGCGTCAGATCAAGTCGACAGGAAGCCTGCCGGATCATAAAACGATTCTGGTGGAGCATTTTAAAGATTCGGCGGGAAACAGTCAGGTGATGGTGCATTCGGTATTTGGCAGGCGGATCAATGCGCCGCTGTCTCTTCTTGCAGCGCAGACAGCTAGGGAGCAGATGGAAATGGAGATCGGGAGCGTGGATGAGGAGGACGGATTCCTGCTGTATTCCTATGGAAATCAGAATCTTCCGGAAGGACTTTTGCAGCAGATCGATGCGGATTCCTGTATGCGGAAGTTGGAGATCATGCTGCCCGCAACACCTCTTTTCAATATGGCATTTCGGTATAACAGCGGGCGCGCTCTGCTGATGGGGGTTCGTAAGAACGGACGCCAGCCGCTCTGGATGCAGCGGCTGAAAAGTGCGGAAATGTTAGAGCAGGTGGTGCGCAGGCAGGAGCATCCTCTGATTCGTGAGACCAGGCGGGAATGCATGCAGGAGCTGTGGGATGCAAAGGGTGTGCAGGACCTTCTGTATGATATTCGCTGTGGGGCGGTGGAGATCAGGGAAATCTATACGGATATACCGTCTCCTATGTCGCTTCCGTTACAATGGAGCCAGGAAGCGGCGGTCATGTATGACTATGCGCCTACACCGCGCGGCATCCACGGGGCGGTGGAAGAGGCTTTAAAGAAAGAAAAGCACCTGATACAGCCGGGCAGTCAGGAATTGATGGAGGTGCAAGAGCGGAGCAGACTTCCGCAGGATGAGAAACAACTGCATTCTCTGCTGATGACAGAGGGTGATCTGGCGGCGGGAGAATTGGATATTCCGGTGGAGTGGCTGGAAAGTCTGGCGCAGGAAGGCAGAGTCCTGTATCTGGAGCAGGGATTGTGGATCGCAGCGGAGCAGGAGAAAGAGTATGCTGCGGCGCTGGGGGAAGAGCAGGAAGAAGCAGGCAAGCAGGAATCAGCGAACCAACAGACTGTGATCCGACAGGAGACAGGACAACAAAAGGAAATACAAGGCCAAGAAGAACGGCTTCATATCGTAAGACGTATGTTGCGGTATCGGGGCGATGCTGATGTGACACAGACGGCCACTCGTTACGGATGGTCTGAACAGGTGGCGAAAGAGATTTTGGATCAACTATGCCGTCAGGCGGACGCTGTCAGACAGGACGGCAGATATTATCATGCCAAATTATACAGCCGCGCCAGAGTCCGCACGCTGAAAAACAGACGGGAAGAGATACAGACCTGTCCGGGTGAGAATTATGCTGCGCTTATGCTCTTCCGAACAGAGTCGGGCGCACCGGCGGAGGAATGTCTGCGTAATACACTGAGACAATATGCCGGTATGATATATCCGGCAGCTTATTGGGAAAGCATTTTTCTGCCGAGACGGGTGCGAAATTACAGGGAATCTATGTTAGATACTTTTCTTGCGCAGGGAGAATTGTTCTGGCACATGGAAGAAAAGGGCGGACTACGGTTTGATTATCAGGAGGATATTGACTGGGATGCGGATGTAAGCGGCAATATGCGTAGTAAGACGGAAATCGGAGTGGACAGCCGGACGGAGATGAATAGCGGGACAACGTCAGAAGACCTTACGGAAAAAGAGCGAACTATATATGAAGCCATCTTGAAACGCGGTGCCTGTTTTATGCAGTCACTTAACGGCCTGATTTCCGGAGAATCACCGCACGAAACGTTATTGTCTCTTATGGAAAAGGGACTGGTCTATGCAGACAGTTATCTTCCTGTGCGGCAATGGCTTAATCAGGAAAAAACGAAGAAGGCGACTGTAAGGCAGCGGGTGAATACGAGGATTAAGGCACTAAATGCAGGAAGATGGGATGTCGTAAGGCCCATTCGTGAGAAAACCGTAGAGGAGAAGTTGGAGTCCTGCTTCAATTACAGCCCTGTTCTCAGCAAGGAGACAGTCTCTGCCTGCGGTCTGTCATGGCAGGAAGCTTTATCAGTGCTGCGTATTTGGGAGTATACCGGTCAGGCGCGAAGAGGATATTTTGTGAAAGATTTATCAGGCGCACAGTTTATCCGTGGAAAAGATTACGAGGGTGTAATTCGGCAGCTGCAAAATCCGGAGAAAAAACTTGTCTGGGTGAGCGCGGTCGATCCGGTGCAGTGCTGGGGGAAGATACTGCCCCATCAGGATGGTAAAAATTTTATTAATGTGCCGGGAACTGCGGTTGCATGCCTGGGCGGCAAACCCGTTGCGGTGATGGAGAGACAGGGAAAAGTGCTGCGGATATTGGAGACAGATCTGACGGAGAAAACGCTGGAGGAATGTTTCAGACTTTTTGCGGAGGAATTTAAGCGGGGCAGTATTTTTCCGGCGGTGAAGCGGATCGTTGTGAAGGAGTATGATGATATGGTGGGGGAGGCTTTGGGAAAAGCCGGGTTTATGAAAGAGATGCAGGATTATGTTTTGTATCGGTAGAGGAGTATAACAAAATGATACGGCATGCAACAGTGAATGACGCTTCAAGGATAGCAGAAATATTGGTATTTACAAAACGCATAAATTACAGAAAAATTTTTCGAAATGATAAGGTGTCTTTCGGTGAGATGCAGGTTTATCCTTTGGCAAAATTCTATATTGAAAATTCCACTGAACTGGATGGTATTTGGGTTTACGATGATGATTTTGTCAAAGGAATAATACACATTGAAGGAAACAGAATTGTTGAATTGTATGTAGACTCATTCTTTGAAAATCAGGGCATTGGAGGCAAATTAATTGAGTTTGCCATAGAACAAAAGAACTGCAGTTGTCTATGGGTGCTTGATCAGAATACAGGTGCTAAACGTTTCTATGAAAAATACGGATTCGAAATTACAGGGCTGAGACAATTGGAAGAAGGAACCACGGAATATATTGTTGAGATGAAGCGAGTCCTGTCCAATCAAGAATATCGTGAGCAGTTGTATCGGGAATATGATAGGTAACTTTGTTTATAATAAGTTTGTATATATTTTTTCATGTATGTAACAGGTAAACAGGCAGTATATAAT
>CAMWXF010000047.1 GCA_947178115.1 uncultured Lachnospiraceae bacterium | reverse complement strand
CCATCCCCTAATCAATTCCTTTTCCTAATAACAGATCATCCCATATGTGCAGAACGTTTGTTCTGTATGTGTATCATATCATACTCACTTCTATAAGGCAAGCATTTTTTCGAACATTTGTTTCGTATTTACTTTTTACGTAACTGCTTAATTACAATACCTTTCCATTAACCCGGACGCGCCGGACAGTATACGGTAGTCCTAAGGACGCGCTTCCGCTCGGTTCCAAACGCAACGGTACTAAGCTCGAAAGTTGCTTCGCAACTTTAAACCTCGCTAAGTGCCGGCGTTTTCCAACGGTCCTTATGACTACCGTATACTATCCGACGCTGTGTATCGAATATATTCTTAACTTAAATGACACCGACTTTGAACAATACTTCTCCCATACCCGGTTCATAAGGAAGCCTTATATAACATTCAAACAGTACCTCTTTAATACCCAGCTCAGAGGGAAGCCTTATATTACATTCAAATGGTACCTCTCCGATACCCAGCTCAGAGGGAAGACAATATCTTAAGGAGTCCCTTAAAAAAAGTAAATTTCTTCGAAATTAACTTTGGTCAGCGCTTAACGAGGTTATGAGTTGCAGAGCAACTCACGAGTTTAGCGTCTGCTACGCTTTTTACGGAGCGGGAGCGCGACTCCGTAGATATTGCCTTCCCTCTGAGCGTCCGTCTTAGATAACGATAACCTTCAAGCATTAACATATTATTCTGCTAATTCCTCTTGATTTCTCCCGCAAAACGCGGTTAAATAAAAGTAAATTTTATAAAGCGAGGTTTCCTATGGATAACTTAATGATTCCCAAAGATTACAAGTCCGCGCTGAATCTGCACGACACGCAGATCGGCATCAAGACCGTCAAAGACTTTTTTCAGGTGCTGTTAGCGGAAGAACTGCACCTGCTGCGCGTATCCGCGCCGCTTTTCGTGGACCCGGCTTCCGGTCTGAACGATAACTTAAACGGCGTGGAGCGTCCGGTGTCCTTCGGCATCAAAGAACAGAACGAGGCACAGGCAGAAATCGTTCACTCCCTTGCGAAGTGGAAGCGCATGGCGCTGCAAAGATACGGTTTTACACATGGTGAGGGGCTCTACACGGATATGAGCGCCATCCGCAGAGACGAGATAACAGACAACATTCACTCTATTTACGTGGATCAGTGGGACTGGGAGAAGATCATCTCCCAGGAAGAGCGCACCATCGATTATCTGCAAGAAACTGTCAGAGCCGTCTACAAAGTGCTGCGCAAAACCGAGAAATATATGGCGATCCGCTATGATTATATCAGTGAGATCCTGCCCCACGACATCTTCTTTATCACGACACAGGAACTGGAAAATATGTTCCCCGAATATACGCCGAAGGAGCGGGAATATTACATAACCAAAGCGAAGGGCGCTGTCTGCGTTATGCAGATCGGCGATTTGCTGGAATCCGGCGTAAAACACGACGGACGCGCACCGGACTATGACGACTGGGCGCTGAATGCCGATATCTTAGTCTACTATCCGGTACTGGATATCGCTCTGGAGCTGTCTTCCATGGGCATTCGTGTAGACAAGGATTCGCTGCTTAGCCAGCTTGACAAGGCCGGCTGCCCAGAAAGAGCCGAGCTTCCTTTCCAGAAGGCAATTCTGAACGAGGAACTCCCTTTCACCATCGGCGGCGGTATCGGGCAGTCCCGAATCTGTATGTTTTTCCTGCGAAAAGCGCACATCGGGGAGGTACAGTCTTCCCTGTGGCCGGAAGATGTGACAAACGAAGCGCTGGCAAACGGAATACAGTTGTTATAACAATTTAACGATATTTCGTTTATATTTATTTATTTTTACGCTTGACTTTTTCTCATTCATGCTGTATGATAAGTTCAACATGAGTAATCAACGAACTGTGCATTCGCACATCAGGCAACTTCTGCCGCTTTACTCACAATCATAATTAAATAGCGGCAGAAGTTATCCATATGAACCTTCTGCCGAAAAGGAGGGTATCACTATGGAAGCAGCATTAATTGAAAGAGAGGAACAGTTTATGACCATTGAAGGAGGCAAATCCTACACAACCGCGGATATCGAGGCGTTGCCGGACGGAGAACGTGCCGAACTGATCGACGGCCAGATGTTTATTATGGAATCCCCGTCCGTAACACACCAGAGGATTCTCGGTGAACTTCATGTACAGATCTACATGTATATTAAGAAGAATAATGGTCCGTGCGAGGTATTTCTGCCGTTCGGAGTATATGTGGCTGACGATACCCGCAATTATGTGGAGCCTGATCTTTCCATCGTCTGCAAACCGGATAAGCTGGACGAAAAAGGCTGCCACGGCGCACCGGACTGGGTGATCGAGATCACCTCGCCATCTAATAAAATCATGGATTACGGGCGGAAGCTCTCACTCTATCAGGAGAATGGCGTTCGGGAATACTGGATCATCGATCCGAAGCAGAAATTCGTTACCGTGTATGACTTTGAACACGGCGAAGGTCCTGTGATCCATCCCTTCTCCGAACCCGTAAAAGCGGGGATTTATCCGGATCTGTATCTCGATTTTACACAATTTATGTAAACCAACTAAAAAATTGAGCCTCGCGGGATTGCACAAAATGTTCCCGAAGCTGTCCTGCGCAGGAATATGAGATTTTCTTAATATTCCGTTCAATACCCAGAAATTTCGGGACACGGATGTCCCGAAAAGCCCGTAATGAGCCCGGATGGCGAATAGAGGGCGGTTTCGTCCGTTTATGCACAACTTTACCGGAATATTTTAGAAAATCCATATGACGGAGCCAGACAGCTTCGGGAACATTTTGTGCAATCTGCCACCTCAGTTTAGCAAATGCACCTTTTGACCCCTAAATCCTATACAATATAGAGGGGATCGACGATCCCCTCTACCCTTTGTTGCGTTTTCCTATTCCATAAAATAGATTCTGGATGCAAAATCCGGAAAATGCCTCACTTCATCGCTGTAGCCCGTGCCGCCGAATGCCTGCTTTAGTCTGACACCGCCGTACATCAGCGCATCACCGTAGGCGTAGAGCTCTTCCGTCTCCCCGTCCATCTTCACGAACCTGGCAACAGTTCTGTGCAGCAGGGAATCCTGTTTAATATGGATCGGCGATACGGTGTTGACCAGATCTCCGAATTCCCTCACGTCATATTTCAGCGTTCTGTTGTAGAAATGATATTTCCGTTCGGAATCAAGCCCTTTTGCCTTATAGAACGCATACTGTGTGTTCGGCGCCACCAGCTTCTGCAACAGAAATCCCACGGCTTTCGAACGGTCTTCCGACACACAAGTCCACTCTGTCACATTGCCGTTATTTCCGCTCAGACAACTGCCGTCTCCCTGCTCTGAAAATGTCCTGCCACGATAGAATGTGCCCCACTGCAGCACTTCGCGCCACTCCTTATACAGCTCGATCTGCGCTTTTACCGCCGCCAGTTCCTCTTTCTTCATATCGCAGAAATTGCACTCGTAGCCGCAGATACCGAAGCATGCCACATGGAAGCGTGTCTCCAACGGCGTCGTCCTGAGTGTCTGATGGTTCGGACAGGCGGATACATGAGCGCTGACTGCGGACATCGGATAGCCGTAACTATACCCTGTCTGAATCTCCGTCCGGCACAGGGCATCCGTATCGTCGCTTGCCCATATCTGCGGGAAATAACATAAAATCCCCAGATCAAAGCGGTTCCCGCCCGCCGCGCAGCCTTCGAACAGTATCTCCGGAAAACGTTCCGTCAACTCCTTCATACAGCGGTACAGTCCCATCACATAGCGGTGCGCCACCTCTCCCTGTCTCTCAGCTGGCAGTGCCGACGAATAATAATCCGTCACGGTGCGGTTCATGTCCCATTTCACATAGGCGATGTCCGCCGACGAGAATACGCGGCTCATCTCTTCTATAATATAATCCTGAACCTCTTTTCTCGTCAGATCCAGAATTCTCTGATTCCTTCCCTCGGAATGAGGCTTGTCCGGAATCATGAGAACCCAGTCAGGATGTTCCTCATATAATTTACTTTTGACATTGACCATCTCCGGCTCCACCCAGATTCCGAAATCCAGTCCCAGGTCTTTTACTTTCCGCGCCAGTCCTTCCACGCCGTCAGGCAGTTTCTTCCGGTTCACTTCCCAATCGCCCAGAGACTGCGTATCGTCATCCCTGCTGCCGAACCATCCGTCATCCATCACAAAAAGTTCAATGCCTACCTCTTTTCCAGCCTTCGCAAGCTGTAAGAGTTTACGCTCATTGATATCAAAATAAGACGCCTCCCAGCTGTTGAGCAGAATCGGACGAGTCTTATGTTTCCACTTACCCCGCACGATATGCTCCCGCACGAACCGGTGCATATGCCGGCTCATTCCGTTGTATCCCTCATGAGAATAGCTCATAACCGCCTCCGGTGCCTCGAAACACTCTCCCGCACCGATACGGAAGCAGAAAGACTGCGGATTGATCCCCATGACCACCCTTGTCTTACCGTACCCGCTGACTTCCGCCGCCTCATAGTGATTGCCGCTGTAGATCAGGTTAAACCCGTAGCAGTCGCCCAAATCCTCCGAAGTTTCCGCCTTACTCAGCATGACAAACGGATTGGCGCGGTTAGAAGACGTTCCGGTATAGGAAGCGTTCACATGTCTGCCCGACAACAGACGCGTATCCGTCCGCTTCATCTCTCTCGCCCACGCACCGTTAAACGTTGTAAGCACATATTCCGGCGTATCAAAATCCACCTGTGCACTCATGAGTCTCGTGAGCCTGATTTCATCCTCGCTGTCGTTAATGAGGCGTGCGCTTCTGGCGATCACGTCACAGTCCTCATACACATAATAATGCAGTTCCAAGGTGAGCGCATACTGCCGGTCTTTTAACACGACGCACAGATGATCCGTCTCTCCCGCTTCATCATAGGAGGCCGGAAGAGTATCATACGCTTCCTTGCCCTTCGTGATCTTTGCCGACTCAAACAGAAAGTCCGATGTATAACTGCCGTCCGCATGGATCACCTCGATAAAAGGCTCCCTGATATCACCTTTTCCGTAAGAAGACATCTCCAACCGGATATCCTCCAGCGAAAACGTGGTATTTTCCTGATCATATGCATTGGTATTGCCGGGCATGAATGTATGCTTCTCGACCAAAGCCTTCATATCTTCGTCATCCGTCAGCGTGATCTTTCTTCCGTAATACAAATGCTCTAAGTGTCCCGTAGGAAGCACCCGAAAGCAATACGTCGTATTGTCTGTCTCTAACACATAGTTTTGATTATATTCCCGAATCATACGTTATCCCTCTTTTCGTTACCATTCAAACTCACGCAATTTTTCCTTATACGCTCAAAATGCGCCATACCCTAAGTGCATGGCGCATTCCGAACATTCACATTACGTTTCCTGCTGCCGCTTGCTCTTGATCTGTTCTGCGATCTCTTCCACTTTCTGCTCGGAAAGGATATATTTTCTGTGGAAAAGGAATACTGCCAGCAGAAGTCCCGCAATCGGGAACACCGTCATGGTCATCCGCAGACCGAAAACAGAGCTTCCCGCCGCCTCTGCCGCCACAGCGTCTGTCGTATCATTACTCAAATTACAAGCAGAGAGACATACAGAAGCGATAAGCGCCGCCACACCGGAAGCCAGCTTCACGACGAAGGTCTGCATGGAAAATATGACACTCTCGTCACGTCTGTTGTTTTTCAGTTCACCATAGTCTACCGTATTGGCAAGAAATACCGTAGTCAGCACGGTCAACATACCGAATGCCGTAAATACGAAGAACGCGGGAACAAACAAGATAAAAATATTGGTAAGTCCCAGACACATGAGTATAAACAGCAATGCATAACCCGTGATCGCCATAACGAAACTTACGTAAAATACCTGCAGAGAACTGATAAACTTACGCAGCACCGGATAGAACAACATCATGGATAGAATCTGGATAGCGCCACCGAACATGTTAAAAAGCGTATATCCGTTATACCATGTATCACCGCCGAAATCGTATTTAAAGAAATAGATCAACAGATTTGACGTAATATATAAAGAACAATTGATTAATACAATCGAAATCACCACGATCATGGTCTGATCATTCTGAACCAATGCCTTGAACATCTGTCCTACGGACGGTGCCTCCACATCCACGGTGGATTTTTCCTTAATATTCACACAGGTAATGATAATAAATACTACAAACAAACCGCCGATGATCAGTGCAAATCTCATGAAACCGATACGCTCATCGCCCTGTCCCAGTGCCTGCACGCACATCATAGTGATGATGGTGATAAGCGCCGAACCTACTCCTGCGCAGGAACGCGCCAGCGTGGTCAGTCCTTCACGCTCTCTGCCACCCTCTGTAAAAGCCGGAATCATGGACCAGTATGGAATATCCATCATTGTATAAGTGACGCCCCACACAATATAAGTAATTGCCGCATAGGCTACCAGACCGCTGCCGTCCAGAGCTGGCGGCGCCGCAAACATGACTACGAGGATCACTGTGTTTAAGATCGTACCAATTAACAGCCACGGGCGAAACTTGCCCCATTTCGTTCTGGTCTTCGCCACCAGCACGCCCATGATCGGATCGTTAAATGCATCAAACACACGCGCCGCCATCAGGATAATTCCCATCGCGATCGCGCTCACCCCCATAATATCCTGATAATAATACAGGATATAGCTTGCGGAAAGCATGTATACCATGTCTTTTCCGACTGCGCCTAAACCATAAGATACTTTTTCTTTCGCTGTCAGTTTCATATATGACTTCTCCTTCTCATTTTTGTTTTGTTTTTGCAGTTTTGCTTCTTATTATATAGTTTTGTTTCGCTGGTTTTACGCCTGCTTGCCTTTTTTCGCCATAGCCAGCTCCACTACTTTATATGCGCCGTCGTAGATTCCTGCCGCCTTGTTCTTTACAATATTCTCACACATATCCCCCAACAGGCTCTTCTCTTCCGTAAACAGGCTGATCATCTGCAGCGTATGCGGAATGTCTCTGCACTCTAAGGTTCCGTCGCCGATCTCCGCCGAGTGGATCGCGCCCCACTGTTCATGTCCGCCCACACGCTTGATAAACAGCTTCGGTACCGGATAGAATGCGAGTTCACTGGGCTTCGTCACCAGCACGTCACAGCTTCTCATTAACAGATTCGTACAGTAGACCGCCTCGAAGATATTCATATGCCAGAATGCATGTACACCCTGCACATCCCCTGTAAGTGCTTCTTTGGCAAACTGCTCCGTTTCTTTCCACTGATCGAAATGCTCCGTAGAAACTTCTTTCAATTCGGGAATCTCTGTCTCGAGTTCCTCCCACACATTGCGGTAATCTCCCACATTCACATAGAGCGCCGCTTTATTCTTGCGAATGAGCGGAAGCAGCGACTTGATAATTGCCGAGAAGATCTCTTTCTGTGCGCCCGCACCGCCGATGGTCAGCAGGAAACGGATTGGCTTTCCCTCCGCCTGCCGCTTCAATCTGGCTTCACAATCCGCCTCGATATTGCTCACCAGTTCATGATCGATATAATGTCCCGTATATACCAATGTATCGTCCGGCATAGGCTTCAGAACATCATTCCCCTGCATACCGTTTAAGATACGGTAACCCTGATAGGCATAATGTGTCTGCACCGTGTGAAGGCTTCCCTCCGACAGATGAAGCGCCATCGGCCAGTTGTCCGGTATCGCATTGACTACATGCTTCATTCCCGCATGGATCGCTGCCTGCGCCGGCCATACGTGAGTCGCCACCACCGGAATATCCTTCGGCACGTTCCGATATACCGGAGCCATCAGTTCTGCGTTCATCTGATCCGACGCATTATAGCTCAGCTTGCGGAACCCCTCATAATTCATAGGTTCCCACACCAGCTTGTTAAACAGTCTGCTCTTCCCCGATAATCTGGAACCAAGCGAATAAAGATCATTCTGTGCGCTGATCACCTTCGTACAGGTGGTCTGCTTATAGGAGTTAAGATCCATCCAGTAAGGTGTATACCCCATGGAGTTCGCCGCCGACGCAATCGCCATGGATATTCTGTAATGCCCGAATCCCATACGGATGTTGCCCACAATGATTCCCTTGTCTGTGTCAAAAGCAGCGCCTTCCTTACTGCTGCCCGGCTCCCCGAGCCGTACATCCATAACTCCTAAAGAATCGCCGATATGCGCATTCTTCTCGATGATGACCGGATAATCCACGGCACTGTCATCGCCGAATTTCCTGCTGTACTTCTGCTTTGACCGCAGCGCTTTGCGATATACCTTCTCACTCATCGGATTACCGAAAATAACTTTTGATTTCTCACTCATATCTATCCTTGCTCCTTTCTCTTACTCCCATTAATCGTGCATTTTGATCCCTTCCATCAGTATGTTCACTACCTCGTCCAGTGCATCCTGATAGGTAATCTTGTTACGGATCAATACATCCCGCCTGAAAAACTGTTCCACCGACGCTTCCAGCATCATCTTAAGGATAGGAATCTTCACTGGTTTAATGCACCCTTCCGCAATTCCCTGTTCCAGCAGTTCGATGATCGTTTCCCAGCCGGTTTCCAGCCGAAGTTCCACCTGATCATAGATTCTGGGATATTTGTCCTTTAGGAGATAAAGTTGACGAAGATCCACATCTTTATACCCATCCGGAAGCACCCCGAGCACTTTGTGGATCTTCTCAGCCGTGCTAAGCTTGTCATCCTCGATCACCTTCCGTTCGCTTTCCTTGATCTTGTCAAACATGTAATCCACCATAGTCAGAAACAGTGCTTCCTTATCATCGAAAACCTTGTACAGCGTTTTCTTGCTGATTTTCAGCCGTTCTGCGATGTCATCCATGGTAAACTTCAGCCCTTTGTCATTAAAAACCTGAAGCGTTCCTTTTAAGATCATTTCCTTCTGTTTCATCCGCCGCCTCCTGTTCTTATCAAAGTAATTTTGTAACTGTTCTTCACAGTTACGAAATTTTTCATTCTGTGCTTATCACATTTGAATTACACATAAGCCAAAGGAAACTGTTTTTCTTTTTCTAGTTTCCTTAATTCTAATACTATTCTATAAAAAAAACAAGAAACTCTTTTCACAAAAAGAGTTTCCGTTTTTTATGAATAATTACCATAATTTAGTTTAAAATGCTCCGATGCACCTTAATCAGCTTCTTCCTTTCACACATACGACCTCTTCCCGTACCTGATCGGCTCCGCCACCGTCCGGTTGAAAAAGGCGATCAGCGGTCCCATGAAAAAGGCCGTCACCACAGTACCGATCCCCACCGT
>CAMWXF010000046.1 GCA_947178115.1 uncultured Lachnospiraceae bacterium | reverse complement strand
CTTTAGAGGAAGCAATTAAGTGTTGGAAATACAAAAAGCAATTACAAGGACATAACCGCTATGAAAGATCAGATCTTATAGCAATTCAGTATATGTAGCTTTTGGTGATGATGTAAATGATATGGAAATGTCTTGAGTCTATGTAATTTGCGGAGGAAAAATAATGCCAAATATAAAAATAGTGTCAGCATATGACCGGCCTGAAGAAGTCAGCATCTTATTTTCAGAATATACAAATATGCTGATTGAAAATGATCCTTCATTCCAGCAATATCTTGATGTTCAAAACTACGATGAAGAAATAAAACATCTGGAAGTAAAATATGGTGTGCCGGACGGAAGGCTATATGTAGTCTATTATGATGAAGAATTAGCAGGATGTATAGGATTAAGAAAAATTGACAAACAAAATTGTGAAATGAAGCGTCTCTATGTAAGACCACAATTCAGAGGGAAGAAGATAGGAAATCTGCTGGTTGAAAAAATCATAGCGGATGCGAAAAGCATTGGATATTCTTATATGCTACTGGATACACTCCCTTTCTTACAAAGTGCAATCCATATGTATAAGAAGTGCGGATTCTATGAGATAGAAAGCTATAATGACAGCCCTATGGATACTTCCATATATATGAAACTCGACCTGTAACTTCCGGTCTGCCGGAAAATAACGTAGTATCAAAATTATGATACTGTAAAAATAATACATAAGGTGATAAAGATATGATCGGATTAGGCACAATAATCAATACAATCGGTATTATAGCGGGCGGCATCGCCGGGCATTTCTTCGGCAGATACTTATCTGACCGTCATCAGGATACGCTCAATACCACATGTGGCGTAAGCGTACTGTTTATCGGTATCGCGGGTGCTATGGAAGGAATGATGAAGGTGGAAGGGACATCCCTTTCGGGCGGCAGATCCATGTTTGTCGTGATCTGTCTGGCACTGGGCGCGTTGATCGGTGAATCTATCAATATCGAGGGATGGTTTGAGCGGTTTGGAGAGTGGCTTAAGATCAAGACGGGCAACGCGAAAGATAAAGATTTTGTGAATGGATTTGTGACAGCCTCCCTTACGGTCTGTATCGGTGCTATGGCTATCGTAGGCGCGATACAGGATGGAATTTTGGGGGATTATTCTATTCTGGCGATTAAGACGATTCTCGACCTGATCATTATCATGGTGATGACCTGTTCCATGGGAAAAGGCTGTGTGTTCTCAGCGATCCCGGTGTTTGTGTTTGAGGGCAGTATCACACTGCTTTCAAGGTTTATCAAACCGATCATGATGGAAACGGCACTGGCGAATCTGTCTTTGATCGGTTCTATCTTGATCTTCTGTGTGGGATTAAATCTTGTCTGGGGTAAGAAAGTGCGTGTGGCCAATCTGCTTCCTGCGATTGTGATTGCCGTGATTGTTGCTTTTACGCCGTGGAATTTCTAAGAGGATGCGGAAACTGACGAAAGCAGTTAGGTTTCCGCAGGCTTCATTCTTCGTTCTATTTTCCCTATTACAACAAAATAGCTGCTGATCAGGATCGCATCCGCTCCGAGCCATGCCATGATCTCCGCATAGAAGATACCGGTTTCACCGATGATCATCGGCAGCAGGATAGCGGTAACGGCGCGCATGATAAACTCGGCAATACCGGAAACCATAGGCAGTACGGTATTCCCCATTCCCTGAATGGTGGAACGTGTCACATGCAGGATGTAGAGGATCGGCAGACAGATACTCATGACAGCGAGATAGTAGTAAGCAATCTGCAAAGTCTGTGTATATTCTTCCGGTGTTCCCGAAATAAAACAGCTTAATATGGCTTTGCCGCCAAGCAGCATAACGGCGGCAATTAAGGCGGAGGTAATCAGGGCGATCAGAACGGCAGCCCGGATACCTTTGCGGATACGGTCTGTTTTTCCGGCACCGAGATTCTGTCCCGCATATGTGACCATGGCGTATCCGTAAGATGTGGCGGCGACTTCCAGCACACCGTAGAGCTTGTTGGTGGCAGTGAATCCGGCGATGAAGATAACACCGAAGCCGTTCACCACGAACTGCACGATCATGCCGCCGATGGAAATAATCGCGTTCTGGAAGGCCATCGGGAAACCGAGCATAAGCAGTTTGGACGACAAGTGACCGCGCAGACTGTAATCTGAAGAGGTCAGTGCCAGAATCTCGATCTTGCGGATATGGTACAGGCAGTACAGCCCGGAAATCACCTGTGCGATCAGTGTGGCGATGGCAGCGCCGCTGATGCCGAATCCCAGAATCGGTACGAATAAAATGTCCAGAGCGATATTTGTGATGGCAGCAACGATCATGGCATACAGCGGAGTCTGACCGTCTCCCAGAGAGCGCAGGATGGTTGCCAGTAGATTATACGCCATCACAACGGGTATGCCCAGATACATGATCCGCAGGTACAGAAGCGAGTTGTCGATAATCTCCGAAGGTGTCTGCAAAAGCATGAGTACGGGACGGGCAATCCACTGTCCCAGCCCAAGAAGTACGATGGAAGACAGTATGGAGAGCACGACGGAACAGCCCACTGTTTTCCGCAAATCCTCATATTTAGCGGCACCAAATTCCTGCGCCATGAGGATGCCGAAGCCTTGTGTGATTCCCTGAATAACGCCGAGCATAAGCCAGTTCATCCAATCCGCGGCGCCAAGTGCCGCGAGAGCGCTTACGCCCAGAACTTTACCGACCACCATTGTGTCCACGACGGTATAGAGCTGTTGGAACACATTGCCGATCATGAGAGGCAGGGCAAATGTTAAGATGAGAGTTGACGGTTTGCCGTCAGTCATATTTTTCATACGTATTGCCATAACGTAGTGACCTCACTGATATATGTAAAGGTTTATGTTTCAAGTGACTAGAAATCCATATTATCAAATTAAGGGAGAGGATTCAAGCAAAACATTCTGTAACGGTAAAAACCACTTTATGTAGAATATCTATTGCATTTTTGTCATAGATGTTGTATGATAAGTTTACATAATCATATTTACATAATATGGATCTTATGTAAAAAAACGGAAAGCTGCAAAGAGATGCTGCGTATAGGATAAACGTTTCAGAATGGAGGAAAATTATGAAAAAACAAATGATGGCGAAATTGTCTTTAATAGGCTGTCTTGTGATCGGAACGCTGATGTTTCCCGGAAGCAAAATGACGGTGCATGCAGATGAGATCATGGCGACGGTACAGGGAAAGGTTATGGCAGGTACGACGACAGACCTGTTGAAGCTTTCCACGAAAGAAGGAAATATGGAGATCAAGTTGGACGGTGGAACGGATGCCTCATCGTGTAAGGTTCTGCTTACGGGTAAGAGCATTAATGTTTCGGTTTCCCATGGTTCCGACGGTTATCTTCATGCGGTGAAGATAACAAGCGGCACACAGGACCCGGCAGTCACGCTGGATTCTTCAACGAATGTCTATGTCACGGGAACGATAGGCGCCAAATCTGATGATACGCTTCTGTATGTCAACACGGCACAGGGAGAGATGCAGATCAAATTAGATACGACCACGGACTTAAGCGGCTGTTCGGTTCTGGTTGCCGCTCATGAATATCGCATATACTGTTCCCGGGGCTCTGACAGTTACATGCATGCGCTCAGCATATCTGATGCGTCAGCGGTCACAGGACAGGGGAATACAGCCTCAGCCGCGCAGGCTACGGTGGATATGTCCCTTACACCGGCTCCGGTAACGGTGGTGAGTGCCGAGACCACTACGGTGACGGGAACGGTGGGTAAGAATACGAAAGAAGATCTGTTGTGTTTATCGACGAGCAACGGAGAAATGCAGATCGTGATAGATAAGAATACAGATACCAGAAACGGTATGTTCCTTATGCCGGATGCGAAACTGACGGTTTCCGTATACAGAGGCGCAGATTCTAATATGCATGCGGCGGTGATCGTAGGATCAAAGAATACTACCCAGCCGCCGGAAGTCGATACCACTTCTCCGGCTACCGTGAGCGGAACCGTGGACAGTCGGTCGAATGAAAACATATTATATCTGAAGACTTCGGCAGGTGATATGGAACTGAAACTGGATACGGTGCGAAGCATCACGGGATGTAAGGCTTTCACTAAGGATAAGAAGATCACGGTGACCTGTGTGCGTGGGTCAGATGCCTATATGCATGCGCTTGATATTACGGTTTCTGCCTGACATAGTAGAATATATACTGCTGCACGATCCCGGCGGCGCTGCCATAGCGGATAAAAGGATTATGCCCGTCATAGACACCGTCGATCACCTTCTTGATCCAAGTGTCAACGGGAACAAGGGCGGTGCGGTTATAGGCGAACAGGGCAACACAATTTGCGACCTTGTCGCCGACGCCGTGTACGGTTTTTAACATATCGAAGAGCTGTATGTCATCACAGGCATACAGGGCATTCAGATCCAGCAGTCCGGAAGTTACCCGCCGGATGGCATCCAGAATATAGGGAGTGCGATAGCCTAATTTGCATAGGTCCAGTTCCTGGGGCGTGGCCGGTGCCATTTGCTCCGCTGAGGGAAAGAGATATACGGTTTCATATGGTGTTTCGACAGGAACACCATATTTTTCTGCAATTTTTTCTACGGAAGACCGGATGGCGGGAATGGTTTTCTGCTGGGAAATAATGAATGTGATCAACGTTTCCCAAGGGTCCTGCCGTAAAATGCGAAGTCCTGTTCCGTAATCTATGGCTGCTTTCATATAAGAGTCGCTGCTGTCGATCTGGGAGCGAAGCAGTGCGTAATCCCGATCTAAGTTAAAGTATGGAAGCCATATTTCCTGCCACCGCTCGGCGGTACAATCAACGTCATAGCTGTGGTGGGAGAGCGGGGTAATATAGAGAATATTGTTTCCGGTGATAAAGCGGTAAGTGCCGCCGTCCAGATATTTTGCACGGAAACATTGTCCGCTGTCTATGATTTTAGAGAGATCAAAGTCGTCGGTAATTTCAATCTGCATGATTTTATCCTTTGTATGTTCTTGTCTGAATTATTATATAAGCCAGTGTACCATATAAGCCGAATGAGAGGTAGCGGAAATATATGTATTTGTCCGGCGGTTGTCTGTATACTCTGGTTACACCCGTTTGCAATGGGGAAGCTTTAGGTAGTAATATATGCCGAAATATGATATGTTGTAAAAAGAATAATTTTGGTTTAATAGGTGAGAAAGATATGAAAACAGACAATCAACAGGTTTCTAATCAGATCACGGAAGGAGTTATCTGGAAGCAGCTTCTATTTTTCTTTTTTCCGATTCTGTTTGGGACCTTTTTTCAGCAACTTTACAATACCACGGATGCGGTGATCGTAGGACAATTCGTGGGAAAAGAGGCGCTGGCGGCAGTGGGCGGACCGGCGGCTACGCTGATCAATCTGCTGATCGGATTTTTTACCGGGCTTTCGTCCGGTGCCACCGTGATCATTTCCCAGTATTATGGAGCGAAGAAACAGGATGATGTGAAGAATACGGTACATACGGCCATAGCGCTTTCCATTGCGGGCGGCGCTGTTATTATGATGTTAGGGCTTCTTTTTTCAGGGGCGGCACTGAGGGCAATGAATACGCCGGAGGAGGTTCTTTCATTATCTGTTGTATATATGCGGGTCTATTTTCTGGGTGTTATTCCGTCTCTCATATACAATATGGGGTCGGGCATTTTAAGGGCTGTGGGAGATTCCAAACGTCCCCTTTACTTTTTGATTCTCTCCTGCATTACCAATATTATATTGGATATTCTTTTCGTGCGGGTGTTAAAAATGGGGGTATTGGGCGTTGCGGCGGCTACGGCATTGTCGCAGGTGTTTAGCGCGCTCATGGTGATAATAACCCTGATGAGGACGGAGGATTCCTATAAATTATATATAAAGGAGATCCGGTTTTCTCCGTTTCTTCTGCATAAGATCATAAGGATCGGCCTGCCGGCGGGAATCCAATCCACGATGTATTCAGCCTCCAATCTGATTATCCAGTCGAGCATCAATGCTTTTGGTACGGATACGATCGCGGCATGGACGGCGTATGGTAAAATTGACGGTATTTTCTGGATGATCATGGGAGCGTACGGCGTGTCGATCACCACTTTTGCAGGACAGAACTTCGGAGCGGGCAAATATGACCGAATCAGGAAAAGCGTGCGTATCTGTCTGGGGATGGCAGCATTTACGAGTGTGTTGCTGAGCACTATTGTGCTGACGGGAGGACGTATTTTCTTCCGGTTGTTTACGGATGATCCGGGTGTTGTCACTATTGGCCTGGGGATGATGCGGGTGATTTCGCCCAGCTACGTGACCTATATCTGTATTGAAATATTGGGCGGTACGGCAAGAGGGTGCGGTGATGCCATTCCCCCGATGCTGATGACCTGTGTCGGCATCTGCGGGCTGCGTGTGGTATGGATTCTGACGGCGGTTCCTATGCGACCGGAGATGTCCACGGTGGCATTCAGCTATCCCTTGACATGGGCGGCTACATCCCTCTTATTTATCATTTATTATCTGAGAGGGAACTGGCTGAAGCGGTGCCGGGGCGTGACATAATAGGGGTGTGTAATAAGCAGTGATGTGGGAAGTCAATATTACTCGAAATAAAAATGCGGGTAACCGCAAAAATTTTACGAGTAATATTGGCTTTTCTTGATTTACAATAACGTGATCCTGAACAGATAAACGGTGTGAAAAGGCATAATATAAACTTCATATTAAATTATATCGGAATGTCGCTTTTTTATAATTAAAATCGTTTATATTATAAAGGCTGCTAAAGATGACAATAAAGCTTGAAGAGAGGCTGATACAATACAATGAATGTAATTAAGAGAGTTGCCGAAGGTGATAATAAAGCTCTGGAAGAATTGTTTCTCTTATATGGAAAGAAAGTATTTAGGCTGGCTTTAGCTATATTAAATGACAGATTTCTCTCAGAAGATGTAGTACAGGAAACATTTTTAAGAGTACAGCAAAATGCAAAATCTTACCAATTCAGAAACAGTGAGCGAGAATGGATTATGACAATAGCGCATAATATTGCCATCGATATACTAAGGAAGCGAAAAAAGGAAATAGTTCAAGAAGAAATAAGTTACAGCGAAATACCTGATGCTGTAATAGATGGTGATAATGATATAGGTTTTTTGCAGCTTATCGAACCGCTGAATGAACTGGATAAGCAGATTGTGAGCTTACACTTGATAAGCGAGTTGAAGCACCGTGAAATTGCTCATATTTTAAATATGAGTGTCAGTGCTGTTAAAAAAAGATATGAAAGAGCAATTAAAAGGATAGCGAATGAAATGGAGGAGCATTAATGAAAAAAACAGAAAAATATTTAAAGAAGTTAATTGATGAAATGCCCGAATATTATGGAGATATTCATTTTTCGGTGGATAGTGATTGCATTGATCCGGTGAAAAAAAGAGGTAACAGATTTCAGATAAAATATAGCTTTGCAGCTATCTGTGTCCTGATTCTTTTAATTTCTGTGCCGGTGGCAGCAAAGCTGCCCTTTGTTACAGAGCGCATGCAGGCTATGCCGCAGGAAGAAGTACAGGATTTGGCAGATATGTATAATGCGTTACATATACCGGCGGATTTGTTTTCCAGACCGTTTTCGGAAGAAGAAAGAGTGCGTATGAAATCCTTAAGGGAAGAATATAAAAATGGTATTTTTCCGGATGAAGATATCCTTATAGTATCGGGAAATGAACAGCCGGATGTGGATTTTTATTATAATCGTGATACAGGGATGTTTATCCTGCCGGATTCCAGAGAGTTGACGGATGAAGAGTTAAGACAGTACATTGATTTTTCCCACAAAGTGGATTACAGTCTTCAGACACAGTATGCGCTGGAAAACCATGTATCAGAAGAAGATGAAAATAATTATGATATTACCGATTTGGAAGTACCTGAAGAACATAAAGAATTCATTCAGGCATGCCTGATGGTACTGGGGATCAATGATTCGGATCTGACCAATTTGCATATAGAGAAAGTGCATGATGACGCAAATATTAGGTATAGCTATCAGACTGATACCAAAATACTAAGCTTTTCTATTTCGCCCGGTGACTTTTGGATGGAGGAATATGAATCAGAGGAAATGGAAACAGATGAAGGCACAGATTTCATGAAACCGATTGATGAGACACAGAATTATAAATCTGCAAGAAAGGCTTTGGATATGATGTGCGGAGATGAGTGGACTGATGCTTCGGCATGGTACTACTGTCTGTCTATTTCTGAAGGATATCTTCAAAATGATAAATATGCTTATATATTTGTAGATGATAAGGGAAAAGATTTGTGGTTTAGCTATCGATATGGAGAAACATACCCTTGTAGGATTTGGATTTCTTCGTTTGAGCGATTTACAGATAATCTGGAAAGGGCCAGGGAACATGGATTACATGAAAGATTATATGAACGCTTAGGCGTTAAAATTGAAGATCATTTGATTGAGTTAGACATAGAAACAGGGAAAATATTGACTGATTACTGAAATACTTCAATGTCAAGTACCTTTCCCGGTCTTTTATCTGTCTTTCGGGGAAAAAATCTGTAAGTCGGGAGTATCATCTATATCTGGCGGGCAAAAGTTTCCGATATATTGTATAATCATAAAAGGCATATTTTGATTCGAAGGGAGATATAAGGAATAAAAATGCAAAATAAAATATTTCTACCCTTTGCAATTGTATTATTTTTTATATTTCGCATGATGTTTAAACGTGCCGTATTTTATCATGCCGGAAGGAAAGAATGGATCACCGATATAAGATGGTATCATTATGCTATGTATTATGCTTTGATGGCTTTCTTTACAGGAGTGTTATTGATACCGTTTTTTCCGGAAACGGTTATGCAGATTGGCAGATTCTATGACCTGCACCACGGAAAAACTTTTGTATCAGTAAATGATGAGGAACTTAATGAGCTAAATATAGGATTACCAAAATTGCCATATAAGGAAGAGATTTTTAAATATGAAGTTTTAAGAAGCGTGAAGCCGACAGAGATCGTTGATGAAATAATTCCTGAAACGATAGAATACCAGCGTCAGCTTAAGCAACTGTGGGTTGATATTGGAGTATACAGTGCGGTTCAATATGATTTTGATAAAGAATTTGAAGTTCATTACGATATAGACAATAAAAATTATTACATACTTGCAGACGGAAAAAAGTTTGCTGATATTGAGGTGAAGCGGACGATGTTTTTTAATATAATTTACGCTCATTATTATTGGACGATACTGCTGGACAATTAAAGATGAAAAGGAGGCGCACAAATGCTTGAAATAGCAGTCTGCGAGGACGAACAGGCGGACAGAGATAACCTCATAGGTATCCTGA
>CAMWXF010000045.1 GCA_947178115.1 uncultured Lachnospiraceae bacterium | reverse complement strand
ATCATCGCGAGTCTTGACCAGTTGTTAATGAGCTGGATCAGCAAAGAGGGCAGGGATATGTTTAACCTGCAGGCGGATGCGCGAAGCATCGCTAAAGGTATAGAAGCGGATCTGGATATGGATATGCGCAAGCTGGGCATAGGTATCTCCGATTTTACGATTGAGAGCTTCTCCTATCCGGAGGAGATCAAGAAGATGCAGGAGAAGGCAGCAGCACAGTCTATGGTTGGCGATATGAACAAATATACACAGATGGCGGCGGCAGACGGTATGGCGAAGGGAGGCCGCAGCGGCAGCGGAATTGCCTCCGACATGGTCGGTTTACAGATGGGCATGGCTATGGGCCAGCAGTTAGTGAACCAGATGAATATGGGTGGTAACGCCGGAGCGCAGGTGCAGCAGGGGGCACAGACCGGAGCTGGGCAAAGCGGTGCCGGACCGAAATTCTGTCCGAACTGCGGTACGCCTACTACAGGCTCGAAATTTTGCGGAAACTGTGGAAATCAGCTTTTCTGATTTAAAGGTAAAAGCCAATACCATGAGGAAAACTCATGATTGGCTTTTTTCTTGACGGGAAGCATGGGTAAGAAACAGATAATAAAGGAATCAGAGGAAATATGAGTATATATGATACGTTAAATGACAGACAGAAACAGGCGGTCATGCAGACGGAAGGACCGGTGCTCATTCTGGCGGGAGCCGGATCGGGGAAGACCAGAGTGCTCACCCACAGGGTGGCATATCTGATCGATAAGGAAGGGATTAACCCCTATCAGATCATGGCAATCACTTTTACCAACAAGGCAGCGGGAGAGATGCGGGAGCGTGTGGATCAGATCGTGGGTTTCGGTTCCGAGCAGATCTGGGTGTCCACTTTTCACTCTACCTGTGTGCGAATCCTGCGCAGATATATAGACCGGCTGGGGTATGATAATAATTTCACGATCTATGATACGGATGACCAGAAGGGTGTCATGAAGGAGATCTGTAAGAAACTGCAGATCGACACGAAGACGCTGAAAGAGCGGACGATCCTGAGTGCCATTTCCTCGGCGAAGGATGAGCTGATCGATCCGGTGCAGTACGAGATGCAGAATGGATTTGACTATAACGGCGGAAAGATTGCCAAAGCATACAAGGAATATCAGGCTGTTCTGCATAAGAATAATGCGCTGGATTTTGATGATCTGATCATGAAGACGGTGGAACTTTTTAAAGCGGATGCGCCGGTGCTGCATAATTATCAGGAGCGGTTCCGTTATATTATGGTGGATGAGTATCAGGATACCAACACGGCGCAGTTTGAGCTGATCAGACTGCTTGCGGATCGATACCGGAATCTGTGCGTGGTAGGCGATGACGACCAGTCTATTTATAAATTCAGGGGCGCTAATATCCGGAATATTCTTGACTTCGAGAAGGTGTATCCGGAAGCGTGCGTGATCAAGCTGGAGCAGAATTATCGTTCCACCCAGATCGTACTGGATGCGGCGAACGCCGTTATTAAGAATAACAGAGGGCGTAAGGATAAAGCGCTCTGGACGGAGAAGACAGAAGGAAGCCGTATCCATCTCAGACAGTTTGACACCGCTTATGAAGAAGCGGAGTATATCGCAGGCGATGTGGCGAAGAAGAAACGCGAGGGGGCAGCGGAGTACGGAGACTGTGCCGTGCTGTACCGCACCAATGCGCAGGCGCGTCTTTTGGAAGAGCGTTTTATTATGGAAGGAGTTCCCTATGATGTCATCGGCGGGACCAACTTCTATGCCAGACGGGAGATCAAAGATGTTCTGGCATATCTTAAGACGATTGACAACGGACGGGACGACGTGGCGGTAAAACGTATCATCAATGTTCCCAAACGGGGAATCGGTATGACGACCATCGTGCGCGTGCAGGAATATGCGGATGCCAGACAGATCAGCTTCTACGACGCGCTGCGTGAGGCGGATCAGATCATGACCATCGGCAGGAGCGCCTCTAAGCTGAAACCCTTTATCAACTTGATACAGACTTTCCGCAGCAAGCAGGAGTTCTACAGTCTGTCAGAGCTTGTGAAGGATATTCTGGAGACGACCGGGTATGTGAAGGAGCTGGAGGAATCGGATGAAGAGGATGCGGCTGACCGTATTGAGAATATTGATGAGCTGATCAGTAAGGTGGCGGCTTATGAGGAGACCCACGACGAACCGACCTTGAGTGAATTCCTGGAGGAAGTGGCGCTTGTCGCCGATATTGACCGTGTGGACGGGGAGGACAACAGGGTGCTGCTGATGACGCTTCATTCTGCAAAAGGACTGGAATTTCCGCATGTCTATCTGGCAGGTCTGGAGGACGGTATCTTTCCCAGCTATATGACGATCATGTCTGACGATCCGATGGAAGTGGAAGAGGAGAGAAGGCTTGCCTACGTAGGAATCACGCGAGCGAAGGAGGATCTGACCATCACCTATGCCAGACAGCGTATGATCAGGGGTGAGACGCAGTATAATCCGGTGAGCCGTTTTATCAGGGAGATTCCGGCAGAGCTGATGGATGACAAGCCGCCGGTGCAGAAACGACGGGATTATCCGGAATATGCTGAGGATTCCCGGGAAAGAAGCGTTTTCAAGGATACGCCTTACAGACGGATCGCGGATACCGAGTTTGATAAACCCATATCGAAGCCGTCCTTCGGGAAAGCGTTTGGCGGGCAGCCGACAACCACCGTACAGGCGAAGCCAAAAGCGATCGTCCGTCCGAAGCGTACGGCCGTAGAGAATCAGCCTTATATCTCAAGGGCAGCGCAAGGCATCGGTGCGGTGACCTTGGAACCGGTGGGAAGTAAGACGCTTGCATACGGTGTGGGCGACAGAGTACGGCACATGCGCTATGGAGAAGGCACAGTGTTAAAGATTGAGGCGGGACCGAGAGATTCGCAGGTGACAGTGGTGTTTGACGAGGCGGGACAGAAGATCATGTATGCAGGATTCGCGAAGCTGACGAAAGTGTAGGCGGTATATTTTGCCGTGAAACGACGGCAGCATGGGATAATGAGAACAGGAGGAAGAGCCATATGCCGCTTACGGCTGTACAGAATCTGCAACTGCATAATCAGATCGAGAGGGTGCTTCATGTGCCGGGCAATTATCGGGGCGGCATTCTGGAAATGGCTGTAGTGATCGACCGCACTTATGAGAAAGAGACGGTGAAGAGCCTGTGTGCGGATATCATTGCATCCTGTAAGAAGCAGAGCGAGGTTTTCCGCAATGTGCGGCTGAATATGGTTATGTGGGGTGCGGAACAAATACGATCGGAAGTTGTGGCATCTGCATATGTGCAGATGGAAACCTACTTTGACAATTACGAGAGGGAAGACGACACCGCGCATATGCAGTCGGAAGAAATCATGGAGTATCTCAAGAAATTCCATGCCCGAAGCAAACTGATCCTGCTGCTTACGACGGATCGGGAGAGACTGCACAAGGCCGCACAGTCGGATCGGTTGCGGCAGGCGATGAACCCGTTCCTGAAACAGAAGCTGGTGCTGATCTATCCTGATCAGATGGAATCCGGTACGGAATTTCTTATGCGATAAGAAAAAATATTAAAATATTATAGTAAAAATTGCCTGAAAGTGGTATATTATTAATAATAATAGTTCAGATATTGGGACAAAAGCGGCAAGAAGGCTGTCTCATACGGAAATTACGGCGATTTCCGATTAAAGAAAGAATAGGAAAGAAAGAGAGGGTTACATGATGAGCAAGAAGGAGATTATAAATAAATTGGATGATATTCTGGAGAATGCCGGTGTGAATGAGATGCTTGGCAGGAAGAAAGAAGAAGAGAAGAAATGCAATACACTGCTGTGGGTGCTGGCGATCATCGGTGCAGTACGAGATGCAGAATGGATTTGACTATAACGGCGGAAAGATTGCCAAAGCATACAAGGAATATCAGGCTGTTCTGCATAAGAATAATGCGCTGGATTTTGATGATCTGATCATGAAGACGGTGGAACTTTTTAAAGCGGATGCGCCGGTGCTGCATAATTATCAGGAGCGGTTCCGTTATATTATGGTGGATGAGTATCAGGATACCAACACGGCGCAGTTTGAGCTGATCAGACTGCTTGCGGATCGATACCGGAATCTGTGCGTGGTAGGCGATGACGACCAGTCTATTTATAAATTCAGGGGCGCTAATATCCGGAATATTCTTGACTTCGAGAAGGTGTATCCGGAAGCGTGCGTGATCAAGCTGGAGCAGAATTATCGTTCCACCCAGATCGTACTGGATGCGGCGAACGCCGTTATTAAGAATAACAGAGGGCGTAAGGATAAAGCGCTCTGGACGGAGAAGACAGAAGGAAGCCGTATCCATCTCAGACAGTTTGACACCGCTTATGAAGAAGCGGAGTATATCGCAGGCGATGTGGCGAAGAAGAAACGCGAGGGGGCAGCGGAGTACGGAGACTGTGCCGTGCTGTACCGCACCAATGCGCAGGCGCGTCTTTTGGAAGAGCGTTTTATTATGGAAGGAGTTCCCTATGATGTCATCGGCGGGACCAACTTCTATGCCAGACGGGAGATCAAAGATGTTCTGGCATATCTTAAGACGATTGACAACGGACGGGACGACGTGGCGGTAAAACGTATCATCAATGTTCCCAAACGGGGAATCGGTATGACGACCATCGTGCGCGTGCAGGAATATGCGGATGCCAGACAGATCAGCTTCTACGACGCGCTGCGTGAGGCGGATCAGATCATGACCATCGGCAGGAGCGCCTCTAAGCTGAAACCCTTTATCAACTTGATACAGACTTTCCGCAGCAAGCAGGAGTTCTACAGTCTGTCAGAGCTTGTGAAGGATATTCTGGAGACGACCGGGTATGTGAAGGAGCTGGAGGAATCGGATGAAGAGGATGCGGCTGACCGTATTGAGAATATTGATGAGCTGATCAGTAAGGTGGCGGCTTATGAGGAGACCCACGACGAACCGACCTTGAGTGAATTCCTGGAGGAAGTGGCGCTTGTCGCCGATATTGACCGTGTGGACGGGGAGGACAACAGGGTGCTGCTGATGACGCTTCATTCTGCAAAAGGACTGGAATTTCCGCATGTCTATCTGGCAGGTCTGGAGGACGGTATCTTTCCCAGCTATATGACGATCATGTCTGACGATCCGATGGAAGTGGAAGAGGAGAGAAGGCTTGCCTACGTAGGAATCACGCGAGCGAAGGAGGATCTGACCATCACCTATGCCAGACAGCGTATGATCAGGGGTGAGACGCAGTATAATCCGGTGAGCCGTTTTATCAGGGAGATTCCGGCAGAGCTGATGGATGACAAGCCGCCGGTGCAGAAACGACGGGATTATCCGGAATATGCTGAGGATTCCCGGGAAAGAAGCGTTTTCAAGGATACGCCTTACAGACGGATCGCGGATACCGAGTTTGATAAACCCATATCGAAGCCGTCCTTCGGGAAAGCGTTTGGCGGGCAGCCGACAACCACCGTACAGGCGAAGCCAAAAGCGATCGTCCGTCCGAAGCGTACGGCCGTAGAGAATCAGCCTTATATCTCAAGGGCAGCGCAAGGCATCGGTGCGGTGACCTTGGAACCGGTGGGAAGTAAGACGCTTGCATACGGTGTGGGCGACAGAGTACGGCACATGCGCTATGGAGAAGGCACAGTGTTAAAGATTGAGGCGGGACCGAGAGATTCGCAGGTGACAGTGGTGTTTGACGAGGCGGGACAGAAGATCATGTATGCAGGATTCGCGAAGCTGACGAAAGTGTAGGCGGTATATTTTGCCGTGAAACGACGGCAGCATGGGATAATGAGAACAGGAGGAAGAGCCATATGCCGCTTACGGCTGTACAGAATCTGCAACTGCATAATCAGATCGAGAGGGTGCTTCATGTGCCGGGCAATTATCGGGGCGGCATTCTGGAAATGGCTGTAGTGATCGACCGCACTTATGAGAAAGAGACGGTGAAGAGCCTGTGTGCGGATATCATTGCATCCTGTAAGAAGCAGAGCGAGGTTTTCCGCAATGTGCGGCTGAATATGGTTATGTGGGGTGCGGAACAAATACGATCGGAAGTTGTGGCATCTGCATATGTGCAGATGGAAACCTACTTTGACAATTACGAGAGGGAAGACGACACCGCGCATATGCAGTCGGAAGAAATCATGGAGTATCTCAAGAAATTCCATGCCCGAAGCAAACTGATCCTGCTGCTTACGACGGATCGGGAGAGACTGCACAAGGCCGCACAGTCGGATCGGTTGCGGCAGGCGATGAACCCGTTCCTGAAACAGAAGCTGGTGCTGATCTATCCTGATCAGATGGAATCCGGTACGGAATTTCTTATGCGATAAGAAAAAATATTAAAATATTATAGTAAAAATTGCCTGAAAGTGGTATATTATTAATAATAATAGTTCAGATATTGGGACAAAAGCGGCAAGAAGGCTGTCTCATACGGAAATTACGGCGATTTCCGATTAAAGAAAGAATAGGAAAGAAAGAGAGGGTTACATGATGAGCAAGAAGGAGATTATAAATAAATTGGATGATATTCTGGAGAATGCCGGTGTGAATGAGATGCTTGGCAGGAAGAAAGAAGAAGAGAAGAAATGCAATACACTGCTGTGGGTGCTGGCGATCATCGGTGCAGTTGCGGCGGTTGCAGCGATCGCGTATGCAGTATATCGTTATCTGACACCGGATTACCTCGAGGATTTCGAGGATGACTTCGATGACGATTTTGATGATGATTTCTTCGAGGATGAGGAAGACGACGAGATACTCGGAACGAAGGAATCTAAATAAGAGAGGTTTCTCTTTGCGGAAGCAGTAGTAGTTTGTAATGAAAAAAGATATTATGTAAACTAAAGGCGGGATGTGTATTTATACATCCCGTTCTTTGTTCTATATGATTTAAGTGTCAAAAGGTGCAAAATATAAGTTGAGAGGGCAAATCACACAAAATGTTCTCTTGTGTCGGGCTTCGTCATATGGATTTTCTAAAATATTCCGGCAAGGTTGTGCAAACGGACGAAACCGCCCTCTATTCGCCATCCGGGCTCACTACGGGCTTTTCGGGACATCCGTGTCCCGAAATTTCTGGTTATCGGACGGAATATAAGAAAATCTCATATTCCTACGCAGGACAACTTCGTGAACATTTTGTGCGATTTGCCAGTCTTGGCTTATTTAGGCACCTTTTGACACCCGAATCTCTATAGGAAATATACACGGAAATGAGGAGTAGATTGTGAGAAGGGCATGGGTATTGGTATGAAAAAAGGACAGGTTATCGAGGGAATTGTCAAGAGGATTGATTTTCCGAATAAGGGGATCGTGGAAACCGAAGACGGGACATGTGTTGTGAAGAATGCACTGCCGGGACAGAAAGTGCAGTGCAGTGTGAATAAAGTGCGTAAAGGGAAAGCGGAGGGACGACTGCTTCGGATACTGGAGCCTTCCGCGCTGGAATGCGGCAGTCCTTGTCCGCACTTCGGGATCTGCGGCGGCTGTACTTATCTGTCATTGCCCTATGAAGAGCAGCTGAAAATTAAGGAAGAGCAGGTCAAGAAGCTGCTGGATAGTGTGTTAGATCAACAGGATTCATGGCAGTTTGAAGGGATCAAGGCGAGTCCGGTCTGTTTCGGTTATCGCAATAAGATGGAGTTTTCCTTCGGTGACGAGGTGAAAGACGGTCCCCTTGCGCTGGGTATGCATAAGCGGGGCAGTTTCTATGATATCGTGTCGGTGACGGAGTGCCGGATCGTGGATGAGGATTACCGTCGTATCCTGAAGTGTGTCAGGGATTATTTTACCGCTTTACAGGAAGAGGGTGTGGACATCCGTTTCTATCATAGACTGCGGCATACCGGATATCTGCGCCATCTTCTCGTGCGTAAGGCGTCTAAGACGGGAGAGATACTGATTGCGCTTGTGACAACGACACAGACAATCGGGCGGCTGACGGGAGACGGAGAAGAAGCCGTACCGGAGCAGCAGGCAGAAACGGCACTCGACCGTATGCCGCAGCAGGATATGCAGCAGAGAAAAGTTTTGCAGGTGGAAAACGCAGTTGAGCAGGAGATTCTTGATGGATTGAAGCAGAAGCTGTTGGAACTTACCCTGCAGGGATCGATTGTTGGGATATTGCATATTAGAAATGACGCGGTGGCGGATGTGGTGCGCAGTGATGAGACACGGATTCTCTACGGGCAGGACTTTTTCTATGAGGAATTGCTGGGACTTAAATTTAAGATTTCGCCCTTTTCTTTTTTCCAGACGAACAGCCGTGGCGCGGAGGTGCTCTATCAGACAGTGCGGGAGTATATAGCGGAATATATCGTTTCCGCCAGGCCGGGCGAAGAAAGTGAAACGGTAAAGGATAAGATCGTATATGATCTCTACAGCGGCACCGGTACGATTGCACAGTTGATGGCGCCGGTGGCTAAGAAAGTGGTCGGAGTGGAGATCGTGGAGGAGGCGGTAGAAGCTGCAAAGATGAATGCGGAACTAAATGGTTTACATAACTGCGAGTTTATCGCGGGAGATGTGTTGAAAGTGCTGGATGAGATAGAGGAGAAGCCGGATATCATCATTTTAGATCCGCCCCGTGACGGCATTCATCCCAAGGCGCTGGATAAGATCATACGGTATGGTGTGGAGCATATTTTGTATATTTCCTGCAAACCGACGAGTCTGGTGAGAGATTTGGAGGTCTTTCTGGCACGGGGGTATGAGGTGAAGCGGGCTGTGGCAGTGGATCAGTTTCCTTGGACGGCGAATGTGGAGACTGTGTGCCTGTTGTCCAGACTGAATACCGGGCATCATGTTGAGGTGGAATTCGATCCGGACGAGATGGATTTGGCTGCAACAGAGAATGGTTGATCAAAATATATTTTTATGCAAGGTGGAAAAAACCCGCTGCCAGTTTGCTATATTAGTTATCAGCAAGCGAAATAGATTGCAGAATCATTTAAAAACGATTACATTTTACGACATTCTGCGTCTAAGTGAAGCTGGGAGGTATGTATATGAAAGTGAAAAAAGAAGAAATCAAACAATGGATCAACGATGTGTATACAAAACTATGGGAATTGTTGTCCCTGTATGGAGAAACAGACGGTTTTAATACAGTGCCGGAAGGAGAGGCGGAAAAAGATACTCAGGAATTCATAAGCAGAAAACTTGGAGAGATCAGAAGAATCCAACAAAACTTTTCCTTGTATATGGATGAACAGGAGATTGCAGAGGCGAAGAAATTAAAGCCGAAGTTAATGGCTGTTTTACCGGAAGAAACGATTATGGGTATCGACCCGGAAGTAGGGGAAATTTTTTTTAAGCTGGGTGATATTATTAACGATACAGAATATTTTTTCAACAAGCATGTCATCCGGCAGGAAGCGCAGGGTGTAG
>CAMWXF010000044.1 GCA_947178115.1 uncultured Lachnospiraceae bacterium | reverse complement strand
TCTTAGAAGCGGTTGATCAGATTCGTGATCGTCGTCTTACCCGCTCCGGTGGAGCCTACGAAAGCGATCTTCTGCCCCGGCTCAGCGAAGAGCTTCACATCATGCAGCACGATCTTGTCGTCATTGTAACCGAAATCCACGCCGTCAAACACCACGTCACCTTTTAACTCCACATAATCTACAGCATGATTGGCCTGATGTTCGTGCCGCCATGCCCAGCGTCCGGTACGTTCCACACTCTCCACAAGTCTGCCGCCCTCTTCCTTCACATTGACGAGGGTCACATAGCCTTCGTCCGTCTCCGGCACCTCATCCATCATCTTAAAGATACGCTCCGCACCTGCCATCGCCATTACAATGGAGTTGAACTGTTGGCTCACTTGGTTAATCGGCATATTAAAACTCTTATTAAAGGTCAGGAAACTGGCAAGAGCCCCCAGAGATAATCCGGAAATCCCCGAAATTGCTAACACGCCGCCAACAATCGCACATATCACATAACTTACATTACCAAGCTGCATATTGACCGGTCCTACGATATTGACCAGATAGTTTGCCTTATCTGCGCTGTGGTAAAGGTTATCGTTCAATTCATTAAACTGTCTGATATTTTCCTCTTCGTGACAGAAGACTTTCACTACTTTCTGTCCTTCCATCATCTCTTCTATAAATCCGTTGACTTTACCCAGATCTTTCTGCTGCTGTAAGAAATAACGTCCGCTTAATCCTGCCGTCTTCTTCGTAACGACAAGCATGACCGCCACCATGACAAGCGTCACCAGAGTAAGCGGCACACTCAGAACAATCATACTGATCAATACACTGACGATGGTAATCGTACTGTTGAATATCTGGGGCATACTCTGGCTCACCATCTGGCGGATCGTATCAGTGTCATTGGTATAAACCGACATAATGTCTCCGTGGGCATGCGTATCAAAATATTTAATAGGCAATGTCTGCATATGAGTAAACAAGTCATCTCTTAAATTCCTGAGAACTCCCTGCGTCACATTGATCATAAGCCTGTTGTATGTGTAAGCCGCCGCTACGCCGATGGCATAGAATCCTGCTACCCTAAGGATCGCCATGGCAAGGGGATGATAATCCGGCACATCCGTCGTCAGCATCGGTGTTATATAGTCATCGATCAGGCTCTGAATAAACATTGTCCCCTGCACATTCGCCAATACGCTGACGAAGATCAATATGGCAACAATGATCAGATGGGGCGCATAACTTTTCGCCACATACTTCATCAGCCGTTTAAAAACCTTTCCCGGATTTTCTATTCTTTTTCCTTTAGGCATTCTGCCATGCATTGGTCCCGGCATTACTCTTCACCTGCCTTCTCATCGAAATCCCCGCCGCCGCTGGTCTGGGATTCATATACTTCACGATAGATCTCATTATTCTCAAGCAATTCCTCGTGCGTTCCGTAGCCGTTGATGCGTCCCTCCTCCATGACGATGATATGGTCGGCATTCTGCACGCTGGACACACGCTGGGCAATGATCAACTTGGTCGTCTCCGGAATCTCCTGTGCAAAAGCCTTCCTTATTCTGGCATCCGTAGCCGTATCCACGGCGCTGGTGCTGTCATCAAGAATCAGTATCTTCGGCTTCTTGAGAAGCGCCCTCGCAATACAGAGACGCTGTTTCTGTCCGCCGGACACATTCGTACCACCCTGTTCTATGTAAGTGTTATAGCCCTCCGGCATCTTCTCAATAAATTCATCCGCACAGGCAAGCCGGCACACCCGCTTACATTCCTCTTCCGTGGCATTCTCATCTCCCCATCTGAGGTTATCCAGAATCGTCCCCGAAAACAATACATTCTTCTGCAGCACTACCGACACCTGATTACGCAGGCTTTCCATGTCATACTCCCGCACATCGCGACCACCTACCATGACAGACCCTGCAGATACATCGTACAGACGGCTGATCAGATTGACCAGACTTGTTTTGGAACTGCCTGTTCCGCCGAGTATCCCCACGGTCTCGCCCGCATTGATCTTAAGATTAATATCGTGCAGTATTGCCTTGCTCTTATCTTCATAATAGGAAAACTCAACATTCTTAAATTCGATCTCCCCGCTTGCCACCTCATAGACAGGATTGACCGGATTAGTCAGATTACTCTTTTCATTCAGCACTTCACTGATACGCCTTGCACTGGCAATACTCATACTCATCATGACGAAGATCATGGCAACCATCATCAGGCTCATCAGGATATTCATGCAGTATGCCATCAGGCTCATCAATGCACCGGTGGTCAGTTCATCCTGCACGATCATTCTGGCACCCATCCAGCTGATCAGCAGGATACAGGTATAGACCGTAAACTGCATGACCGGCATATTCAGCACCACGTTTTTCTCCGCTTTTATAAAAATATCATAGATAGCCTGACTTGCTTTCTTTAACTTGGAAGTTTCGTAATCTTCCCTGACATAAGCCTTGACAACACGGATCGCGCTGACATTCTCCTGTACGGAAGCATTGAGTTCGTCATATTTCGGGAATGCCATCTGGAAGTATTTCATCGCTCTGGTGATAATAAAAAAGAGCACGATTGCCAACAGCACAAGCGCTGTCATATACACCGAAGCCAGTCTGGCATTGATCATAAATGCCATGGACATGGCGCAGATCATGCTGATCGGTGCACGGAAACAGATACGCAGAAGCATCTGGTACGCCATCTGCACATTCGTCACGTCCGTAGTCAGCCTGGTGACCAGTCCCGCCGTACTGAACTTATCCAGATTGGAAAAAGAAAATGTCTGTATGTTGTCAAACATGGCCTTACGCAGATTACGGGCAAAACCGGTAGATGCCCTGGCACCGTACTTACCGCCCATGACGCCGCAGAAGAGTCCGCACAGCGCCGCCCCGACCATTAAGCCGCCCACGATATAGATATGGCGCATATCGCCCGCTTCCACACCATCATCGATGATCGATGCCATCAAGAGCGGAATCAGCGTCTCAAAGACAACCTCCATTATCATAAAAATAGGTGTCAGCACAGATGCCTTCTTAAATTCTTTAATCTGTGCCGCTAGTGTTTTGATCATATTGATTAGCTCTGCTCCTTTCCTGACAAGAACCGGCCGAATTTCTTAATTATCAGCCCGTCTCTTCGTCATTCCAATAAATCCCACCTATATATCATTATTCAAATATTTTTTAATGTCAATAAAGATCACGAAAAATTCACAAGAGTTTTATATTTTTTCTATAGTGTTTTTATGAAAAAAGGGAGTTGTTTTTATCTGCGGTCAATGCTAATATTATAGAATATTACAGCATGTTCCTGTTAAAAGAAGCAGAAGGATTTCTTTTTCTTCCTAATATATAGGACATGCCCCACACATAGAGAGGAGAATAATTATGAAAAAGAAAGTATTAGCACTAATCCTTTCTTCTGTTATGGTTCTTTCACTTGCAGGCTGCGGCAATAACAACACCCAGTCTTCCGCAAATGATACGACGGCAGAAGATACAGCAACAGACGCTGCAGACGATACGGAAGATCCCGAGCCCGAGGCAGCAGACACAGAAACAGAAGGAAACGATGAAGCCGCTCCGGCAGAATCTTCCGACGCAGCGCTTAAAATCGCGATCGTCAGCAGTCCTTCCGGCGTAGATGACGGTTCTTTCAATGAAGACAACTACAACGGTATCATGACATTTATCGCGAGCCACCCCGACTGCACCGTAACACCGGTACAGGAGACAACCGGCGATGTGACGGCAGCCGTACAGGCAGTCGCTGACATTGTTGCAGACTACGATGTAATCGTCTGCTGCGGATTCCAGTTTGCCGGAATCTCCACAATTGCAGAAGAAAACCCCAATGTGAAATTCGTTCTGGTAGACTCTTTCCCTTCTGACGCAGAAGGCAATGAAGTAACGGTAGACAATATCTACGCTATGTGCTTCGCAGAGCAGGAATCCGGTTTCTTCGCAGGTATGGCTGCCGCTCTTGAGACGACCACCGGCAAGGTAGCCGTTGTCAACGGTATCGCATATCCTTCCAATGTAAACTACCAGTACGGTTTTGAATGCGGTGTGAAATACGCAAACGAGACCGAGGGCACCAGTGCCGAGATCGTAGAGCTTCCTTCCTATGCAGGCACAGACGTGACCGGCGCAAACGTAGGCGGTAACTATGTCGGTTCTTTTGCCGACGAGGCAACAGGTAAAGTTGTAGGTAACGCACTGATCGCCGAAGGTGTTGATGTCATCTTCGTTGCAGCAGGCGCTTCCGGTAACGGTGTACTGACAGCAGTGAAAGAAGCTGACGGCGTATATTTTATCGGTTGTGACGTAGACCAGTATGACGACGGTGCAAACGGTGATGCCAACGTAGTTCTGACATCCGCACTGAAAGTAATGCACTTGAATGTAGAGCGTGCCTTAAATGCAGTAGTAGACGGTTCCTTCAAGGGCGCCAACGTAACTCTGCAGGCTGACACAGACTCCACAGGCTATGTAAACGCAGACGGCCGCTGCCAGTTATCCGCAGACACCATCTCCAAGATCGATGCTGCATACGAGTCAGTAAAATCCGGCGCAATCGTTCCCGCCGCTAACTTTAACGGCGTTACACCGGATGATTTCACATGGTAGGTGATTTAGCTGCTACGCAGCTAAATCGCAAGAATGTCGCTTCGCTTACATTCTTGCCGATACCCACTACGTAGTTTAGAACGTAATATAAGGCTGTAAGGGAATTTTCCCTTGCAGCCTTTTCTATTTTGCCTTATTCTATAAGTATATGAAGTACGTTACAATCTACAAATTATTCAATGCCTAAGCGCAGATGAAAGTTAATTTCTTAAGGAGCCCCTAAAAAAAAGTAAATTTCTTCGAAATTAACTTTGGTCGGCACTTAGCGAGGTTATGAGTTGCCCTGCAACTCACGAGCTTAGTGTCCGCTACGCTTTTTACGGAGCGAAAGCGCGGCTCCGTAGATATTAACTTTTATCTGCGCGACCGACTTAGATAACTCGTGCATAAGCACACACACTTCCAGTAAAGCGAGGTCAACGCATGTCAGATTACATTATCGAAATGAATCACATCACGAAGCGTTTTCCCGGTATCGTGGCAAATGACGACGTGTCCATCCAGGTAAAAAAAGGCGAGATCTATGCGCTCCTCGGCGAGAACGGCGCCGGCAAGTCCACTCTGATGAGTATGCTGTTCGGCATGTACGAGCCGGACGAGGGCGAGATCATCATCCGCGGCGAGAAGGTCAAAATCCAGTCTCCCAACCATGCAACCAAACTGAATATCGGCATGGTGCACCAGCATTTTAAGCTGGTGAGCAACTATACCATTGCCGAAAACATCATTCTGGGAATGGAACCCATAAAGAAGACATTAGGACTCTTTAAATCTGTAGACATTAAAAAAGCGAATGAGGACATCCTTGCCTTATCCCGTAAGTTCGGTCTCGAAGTAGACCCCACCAAGGTAATTGAGCAGGTCAATGTCTCCATGCAGCAGCGTGTAGAGATTCTCAAGATGCTCTACCGCGAGGCGGAGATTCTCATTTTCGACGAACCTACCGCCGTGCTTACTCCGCAGGAAATCGAATTCCTTCTGGAAATCATCAGAAGTCTGCGGGACGACGGCAAGACCATTATCCTGATCACACATAAATTAGAAGAGATTAAAAAGATTGCCGACCGCTGTGCCATTCTCTGCCGCGGCAAACTGATCGATGTGTTAGATGTAGCCACTACGGATACCAAGACGATGGCTAATCTGATGGTAGGGCGCGAAGTCAGCTTTACCGTGGACAAGCCCGAACCGCAATACGGTAAGGAAGTGCTGCGGGTGGAACACCTGACCGTATGCAATGAAGACAAATATGAAGTCGTAAAGGATGTCTCTTTTTCTGTCAGAGAAGGGGAAATCTTCGTTGTGGCCGGTGTCTCAGGCAACGGGCAGATCGAACTGGCGGATGCCATCGCCGGACTGATCAAACCGGCCCGCGGAACCGTCACGTTAAACGGCGCGGATATCACTTCTTACTCTATCCGCAAGCGAAATCTTGCAGGTATTTCCTATATTCCGGAAGACCGCCACAACGTGGGACTTGTGATGGATTTTACCCTCTCGGACAATCTGGCGCTCAAGAATTATTTCGAGGAACCTTTTTCCCGTAAGGGAGTCATCCACACCGATGAATTCACTACATACGGCGACAAGCTGATCGACAAATACGATATCCGCAGCAGTCAGGGCAATGACACAATCGTCCGCTCCATGAGCGGCGGTAACCAGCAGAAGGCTATCATTGCCAGAGAGATCGAACTCGGTTCTTCCCTGACCATCTTCGTGCAGCCTACCCGCGGTCTGGATATCGGCGCGATCGAGAATATTCATAAACAGATCATCGGCGAGCGAAGCAAAGGCAAAGCGATCCTGCTGATCTCGCTGGAACTGGACGAAGTTATGAATCTGGCAGACACCATCGGCGTCATCTATAATGGGGAAATCCAGAAGATCGCCGATGCCAGAGAGCTCACACCGTCGCAGGTCGGCGAATTCATGATGGGAGTAGGAGGTCGCCATGAAAAAGAATAAAAATAACATCATACATAAACTGACGTTACAAACCATCGGACATGAGAAACGGCAGCAATATATGATTCCCGTTTTTACAATTGTGCTCAGCCTGATCTTCGGCCTTATCGTCATAGCGCTTCTCGGCAGCAACCCTTTCAAGGCATATTACAATCTGCTGCAGGGCTCCGGTCTGGCACCCAAGGCTTCCTACGCGGGGCATAAGGGCATAATTACCGATTTTACCAGCTTCTTAAACGCACTGACCCCGATGCTATTCGCCGCGCTGGCGGTTCTGATCGCCCTGAAAGCCGGGCTGTTCAACATTGGCGTATCGGGACAAATGTTAGCTGCCGGATTTACGGCTACCATACTGATCGGCTACTCGGATCTTCCGGCGGTTGTGGCAAAGCCTCTGACGGTACTGATCGGTTTCGCTGTAGGCGCACTGGCAGGTGCATTGGTCGGCTGGCTCAAGCACCGCTTCAATATCAATGAAGTCGTGTCCACAATCATGTTTAACTATATTTTCCAGTATGTAATCAGCTTTCTCATCAACACCTTCTATGTGGACCCTGTCTCCAGACAGTCCAAAAATGTAGGTGCTGCCGGCCGGTTGACATTGGTGGATGTGGTGATCGGTGATTACAAGATGGATATTCCTCTGGGAATCCTTCTGGCTGCTGTCGGTATTGCAGTCACCGCTTTTCTCTTAAACAAAACCATTCTCGGTTTCGAGATCAAAGCCGTGGGTAGCAGCATTCGCGCCGCAGAATACGCGGGAATACAGGTCGGACGCACCAGAGTACTCGCCATGATGCTCTCCGGCGGATTCGCGGGGCTGGCAGGTGTCACCTACTACATGGGATATTTTGCTTCCATCCAGCCTAAGGTGCTCGTCAGCACAGGCTACGATGCCATCGCGGTGGCGCTCCTCGGCAACAGCTCCCCCATTGGTATCATCTTCTCTTCCTTCCTGATCACAGTCATTTCGAAGGGAAGTACTTATATGAATTCCGCTTCCGGCGTACAGGCTGAGATCGCCTCCGCAATAACGGGAATTATACTTCTTTTCAGCGCATGCGGCGCTTATGTAAAATACAAAGTCAACAGATGGAAGGAGGACAACTAAATGAACACAATCATTATAGACGGTTTATCTTTTGCTCTTCCACTGTTTATCATGGCCATCGGCGGTATCTACTGCGAGCGCAGCGGTATCACGAATCTTGCCATTGAAGGTCTGCAGGGCTTCGGCGCTTTCTGCGGCGCACTTTTTGCAGTCTGCATCGCACAGTATTTTGCGGGCAACTCACCGATCCCTTTTTATCTGGCAATGCTGTTTGCCTTCTTAGGCGGCATGCTCTTTTCCCTGCTGCACGCCATGTTATGTATCAAATTCAAGGCAAATCAGGTTATTAGTGGTGTTGTTATCAATATTCTGGCAATGGCGCTCACGGAGTTTATGACCAAACAGATCAACGCCAGCATTTTCGGCGCTGCCTCCAATAAATTCGTACTCGGTGTATCCGCGCGCCTTACGGTGCCGGGATTGTCACAGATTCCGGTGTTAGGCGCTGTGTTTACCAACTTGTATCCTTTTGAGATCGTCATTGCGGTGATCGCCGTGATCGCATGGTATGTTCTGTATAAAACGAGATTCGGTCTGCACCTTCGCGCCTGCGGCGACAATCCACATGCTGTGGATGCTGCGGGTATTGAAGTAAGCCGTGTGCGTCTGATCGCCGTTATGGCTTCCGGCGCTCTGTCCGGTCTGGGCGGTATCTGCTTTGCCTACTCGATCTCGGCTAACTTCTCATCGAATATCTATTCCGGCTACGGCTATCTCGCCATCGCCGCGCTGATTTTCGGCAACTGGAAGATCATGCCCACTCTCGGCGCATGCCTGCTGTTCGGCTTCGCCCGTTCCGGCGGTTATGAGCTTGTAAAGATTCTGGAGATGCCCAGCAGCTACCAGGATCTGGTAATGGTGCTTCCGTATGTGCTGACGCTGCTCATGCTGATCTTCTTCAGTAAGAAGAATCATTCGCCTAAGGCGCTGGGTGAGATATACGATAAGGGTGCGCGGTAAAAACCCGCGCACCCCGGAGGCTGCTACTATAAGTATATTTCCTCCCCAAGCTTAAAGGAATACAAAATCTTCTCCGTATCCCGATACTCAGATGATTGTTCCAGCGCCTCCGCGTAGTAATCGAGCTGCACATGATAGCGCTTTGCCAACTGCTCTGCCGTCTCCACCGCATCCGTCTTATAATCCAGCAGGACATACTTGCCGTTCTCTTCGAAGAAAACGTCGATAATGCCTTGAATGAGCACAGTCTCTTTCTGCGGGAAATCGCCGTTTAGGCGGTTCGCCGGAAGTCCCATAACAAAAGGCTGTTCCTTATAGAGCCTGCCGGAGCGTGCCGCCGTGCCCATCCTTGCCGCGCTGCCGCTTGTCAAAAACGAAACGATCTTCGGCACCGATATTACCTTATAATATTCTTCCGACAGCCTGCCGTCCCCCCGCATTTCTTCAAGCTGCGCTCTTAGTAGTGCCTCAGCCGCTTTTCTATCTTTATTGACTTCATAAGTCAATTTCCTGAAATCAAACAACTCCATTACTTTATGGAAAGCGCTTCCGCGGGCAGAACCGCTGACGTGCTCCTCCTGTTTCAGAAATCCCGGCAGGTACGGCACCACCGTCTCCTCCTCATATAATCTAAAGGAAAAGTCGGTTTCTTCCTGCATTCCCGCCATTTTCAGCTCCGACACGGTTGTCTTGGTATACAGATCCCGCAGATTTTCATGGGGATACCGGTATGCGAAACGATCCGCCATATAGGTCATAAGCGACACATCCGCGTCCCGTGAAGCATCGGATAATAACAGCCTGCGCTTCGCCTCCTCCAGGCGCACCGCCTCTTCCAGTTTCTCTTCTACCCTGCCTTCCCAGCCGCTTAACTCCACCTGTATGCTCATGTCCCGGTCATAGAACAGGCTGTCCGAATCCGGCTCTACTCCGCATTCCCGGTACAACTCATCCATGCACCTGTTCCCGGCAAGCGACGCCAGCACAAGCTCCAGATAGCTGCCCGTGCCAAGCAACACACCGTAAGGCATC
>CAMWXF010000043.1 GCA_947178115.1 uncultured Lachnospiraceae bacterium | reverse complement strand
ATACGATCACGGAAGTGTACAGTCATATTTTCGGTATAGAACTGGCTGACAACAGAGATATTCTGGTGCATTTGATTGATGCCACTTTAAGACGGGTGGAGAGCAGCAGAACCTTTATTGTACATGTTTCCCAGGAAGATTATCCCTTTGTCAATATGCAGAAGCAGGAACTCACGGCAGGAGCGACTGCCGGTAAGGGCATGGTGGAGATCATCGAGGATATAGCGCTCGGACAGGGAGCATGCCTGATTGAGACAGACGGCGGTATCTTTGACTGTGGAATCGACACGCAGCTACAAGCGCTGACTAATAAATTGCGGGTGTTATCTTTTGAAAAATCCAATGATTAATTTTCATAAATACAGCAGAATAGCGGACGATACGTTTTTTAAGAGAATGGGGCGTGTTGAGAATGTGGTCGGACTGACGATCGAATCCGCCGGTCCGGAAGCTAAGCTTGGGGATCTGTGCAGGATCTTCCCGACGGATGAAGAGTATGAGCCGATCATGGCGGAGGTAGTCGGGTTTAAGGAGCGTAAGACACTGCTCATGCCCTGCGGCAAGACGGATGGCATAGGACTCGGCTGTATCGTGGAGAATACGGGAGAACCTCTGACGGTACCGGTCAGCGACGAGTTGCTTGGCAAGGTGCTTGATGGTCTCGGCAGACTGGACGGCGAATATATGAATGGAACGCCTTATAGTGTGGAAGCACTGCCGCCGGATGCTATGAGCAGGAAGATCATCGATGAAGTGCTGCCTTTGGGTGTTAAAGCAATCGACGGTCTTATGACTGTGGGCAAAGGACAGCGTATTGGCATTTTCGCGGGTTCCGGCGTAGGTAAATCTACTTTGATGGGTATGTTTGCACGTAATACGAAGGCGGACATTAACGTGATTGCTCTGATCGGAGAGCGTGGCAGGGAAGTGCGTGAGTTCATAGAGCGTGACTTAGGCGAGGAAGGCATGAGGCGTTCCGTAGTCGTAGTGGCTACATCCGATAAGGCGGCGTTAGAGAGAAATAAGGCGGCTAAGACAGCCACCGCTATCGCTGAATATTTCAGGGATCAGGGCAGGGATGTACTGCTTATGATGGATTCCCTCACGCGTTTTTCCATGGCGCAGAGAGAAATCGGGCTGGCCAGCGGGGAACCACCCGTATCCAGAGGATATCCGCCCAGCGTTTACTCGGAGATGCCGAAGCTTCTCGAGAGAGCGGGCTGTGCTGAGCGCGGTTCCATTACAGGGCTTTATACTGTGCTGGTGGACGGTGATGATATGAATGAGCCGATTACGGATACAGCCAGAAGTATTCTGGATGGACACATTATGTTGAACCGGAAACTTGCGCATCAAAATCATTATCCTGCGATCGATGTACTGCAGAGTATTTCGAGATGTATGTCACAGATCGTAAATAAAGAACATAAAGGACTGGCCGGACAGCTTAAGAATGTGCTGGCGACCTATAATGAAGCGGAGGATCTGATCAACATCGGGGCCTATAAGAGCGGCAGTAATCCGAAGATTGACTATGCCATCGCCAAGATTGATGCCGTGAACGAGTTCCTTTTGCAGGATGTAAACGATAAATTTGATTATGAGCAGGCTGTAGATATGTTGCGGGAGCTCTTTGCAGAGTAAGGGGTGACCGGTCATGGCGAAGTTTGCATATAGGATGCAGAGTATCCTGAATATCCAGTATCAGTTGGAAAATCAGGCGAAAATGGAGCTCGGCAGAGCACAGATGAGGCTGCTTGAGGAGGAAGAGAAGCTGCAGGGGCTGATAGACAGGAAAGAGGCTTATCTGGAAGAAGGCAGGAGGATGCGCAGCGACGCGCTGAGCGTCAATGACTTGAGAGATAACAGAAATGCCATGTTAATCATGGATGAAATGATAGAAGTGCAGCGGGGGCAGGTCGCATTGGCCGAGGAAGCCGTGGAAGCGGCGAGACTCAAGCTGCAGGAGATCATGCAGGAGCGTAAGATGCACGAGAGGCTTAAAGAGAAGGCCTTCGAGCAGTTCGTGAAGGAGGAGAATGCCGCAGAAGGCAAGGCGGTGGACGAACTGACCAGTTATACTTACGGACAGCGTGGAAAAGGGGAGTAAGAATGGCGGACGAACTTTTGAATGTCGGGGTGGATACCAAGGCAGAAAAAAAGAGATTAAAAGAAGAGCGTAAGAAGATAAAGGAACAGCAGAAGGCACAGAAGAAGGAAGCGAAGCAGAAAGCCAAGGAAATTTCGGTACAGGAAGCCCAGCTCGCCGAGGATGAGGACCCGGGCGGTGTTTCCGTAGTTTTGGTAACGGTTGTTATTATTATAATCTGGCTTGCGATCCTGTGTCTGCTGATCAAGCTCGATGTGGGCGGATTCGGGTCAGGAGTGCTTGCACCGGTATTAAAGGATGTTCCGGTGGTCAACAAGATTCTGCCCGCGGATGCGGTGGTAACGACGGACGATGAGGAAGCCTATGGGGGCTATACCAGCCTGCGGGAGGCCGTGGACTATATCAGGGAGCTTGAACTGGAGCTGGAGAGAGCACAGTCGGACAGTAATTTGGATTATGAGGAGCTGGAGCAGCTGCGTGCGGAGATTGAGCGGTTACAGACTTTCGAAGACGCACAGGTTGAATTCGAGCGGATTAAGACAGAGTTCTATGAGGAGGTTGTCTATGCGGAGAAAGGGCCGGGCGCGGATGCTTATCAGAAGTATTATGAGAGCATGGATCCTGCCACGGCGGAATATCTGTATAAACAGGTCGTAGAGCAGGCAGAGGCGGATGCGGAGATTCAGGATTATGCGCAGGCTTACTCCGAGATGAAACCTAAGGAAGCGGCGGCAATCTTTGAGAGTTTGACAGACGATCTGGATCTTGCGGCCAAGATCCTGTATCAGATGAGCGCTGAGGACCGAGGTAAAATATTGGGTGTTATGGATTCGGAAACGGCGGCCAGACTGACGAAGATCATGGATCCCGATTCGTAAACAAATCTCGCAATCGAGTTTGCTCGATTTTGGCACTTTAGGAATTGCCGTGATGAGCCGATATATATTGCAGCGGCGGAATATGCCGTGTGCTTTATATAATATATGCCGAAAGGCAGGAACCTTGAAAATTGAAGAAAGGAGGAAAGAGTATGACTGTAAACAATGTGAATGCTCTGCTGAATTACACCGCGGGACAGACAGACCCAGCAGGTATGAAGCAGGATGGGCTTGCACAGGACAGCTTCAATCAGGTCATGGCGAAGGTAAGCGATACGATCAGCAGTCTGCGGACGGAAGCGGCAGGTAATGCGGTTAATACATCGGCCGCGGTTCAGACGGCGGGAGTAGCCGCTACGGCGAAGACGGAGACGACGGTGTCAAAGGATGCTGCGACGCAGGGAACATCTAAGAAAGCGGAGCCCGATTCCGGTAAGGCCGAAGATGCGACCGGACAGAAAGACAATGATAAGATTGCCGAAGCTTCCGGAACTGATGCTGAGACGAAACAGGCAGCGGAAGAGATTGAAGAGACCGCGAAAGAGCTGGTGCAGGAAATCGCGAAAGAGATGGATGTGACACCGGAAGAAGTGGAAGAAGCCATGGCAGTGCTGGGACTTACGGCAGTGCAGTTGTTTGATACCGACAATCTGAAACAGCTTCTGCTCCAAATCACGGGAAGCACAGACGAGTTATCACTGGTGACAGATGAGGCGCTTTATGACAATCTCCAAAATCTGCTTGGTGCAGTGGAAGAGAGTCTGAGCAGTCTGGCAGATGAGCTGGGCATGACCGAAGATGAGGTGAACGTGCTGATGGAACAGATGATTGCCGATGCCGGTAAACCTGACGTTTTGGAGGCAGTAGATGCGTCGGAGGCAGAAGATGTACCGGAGGTAAATCTGGAAGGCATGAAGGATTATACGGTATCAGTGCAGAAAGACGGCAAGACAGTTCAGGTTAAAGTTACCGTGGACGATGCAAGCGGCAATAAGAGTGTTCAGGAGGAAGTGACAGACGCCCCGAAGACGGAGGTGCAGGCCGGACATAAGACGCGGGAGAGAAATGCTTCTGCTGACAGCGGCAAGGGAGACGGCAGCCAGGCAGGCAATGCTTTCTTACAGACCTTGGATAAAGCGATGGAGACAGGCGAGACACCGGAACCCGTTAACGTAGAGTACCGTTCGATGCAGACGGAAGATATCATGAATCAGATCATGGATTACATGAAGATCAACCTGAAAGCAGAGGCGCAGGAGATGGAGTTACAGCTGCATCCCGCAAGCCTGGGTACTGTAGGCGTACAGATCGCTGCGAAAGACGGCGTGATCACGGCACATTTCACAACTCAGAACGAGACAGTCCGCGCAGTCATTGAAACACAACTGATCCAGCTTAAGAATCAGTTCGAAGAGCAGGGGATCAAGGTCGATGCGGTGGAAGTTACGGTTGCAAACCATGCGTACGGGCAGCAGTTCTCGCAGGAACATGAGAATGCGGATGGTAAGCAGGGCAAAGCACCGAAGAGTACCAGACGGATCAATATGGAGGAGTTGGGAGAAGAAGCCGAGCTCGACGAGATGGAAGATTCCGAGCGTATCGCGGTGGAAATGATGCAGGCAAACGGCAGCACGGTAGACTATACTGCTTAGAAGGCAGGGCATGAACGGCAGGAAGTTAAGAGGTATTCCTGCTTACACACCTCAGGGTGAACCAATATGAGAGGAGATGAAGTAAATGGGAGTAGTACAGGAAGTAAAAGACGGTAAATTCGTCGATAACACATCAGCCGCATCCATGGCGAATGAAAAAGCGAAGAAGACCGGCAATTCCAGTCTGGATAAGGACGCTTTCCTGCAGCTTCTGGTAGCACAGATGAAGTATCAGGATCCCTTGGAGCCTACGTCCAACACGGAGTATATTTCCCAGTTCGCAACGTTCTCGGAACTCGAGCAGATGCAGAATATGAGCGCGACGCTGGAGCTTTCCAGAGCCTCCAGTCTGGTAGGACAGACGGTGCTGATGTCAGTAACGGACAGCCAAGGCAGAACGACGACCGTACAGGGTAATGTGGATTATGTATCATATGAGGGCGGCAAGGCGTATCTTTCCATCGGTGGAGAGTTGTATTCTTTAGACGATCTGGATAAGGTGGCGGATAAGAAATATCTGGATGCATACGCATTGGCGGCAGAGTTCCTGAATATTATCAATAAGCTTCCCGATGTCAGTGTGTTGACAACGGATGACAAGGAAAAGGTAGACAGACTGGAAGAGATCTACGAAGGCATGGACGACTACCAGAAGGGCTTCCTTACGGACGATTATATCAAGAAAGCGGAAGAATATATTCAGAGAATGAAAGATATCACACCGAATACGGATGGTGATGAAACACCCAAGACGGAAGGATCCGGAGAAAGTTAAGCGCCTAAGGCGGCAGTCATCTCAAGGAGGAGAGAGAATATGAAGATTCAAGGCAATCAATTCCTTTCCATAGAGCAGCTGCAGGATCAATATTTAAACACAGGCAGACAGCAGGCAGGAGCGCCGAAACCAAATACCACGAGTTTTCAGGATATCTTATCCGGCAAGACGGACAGTATCCGGACAGAGGGAGAGGTCAGATTCTCCAAGCATGCAGCCAACCGCCTTAACGACAGGAATATTGAACTGACGAAGGATCAGGTGGAACGCCTGAACATGGGAGCAGCCAAAGCGGGTGCGAAAGGAATCAATGAATCGTTAGTTATTGTCGATTCACTGGCATTTATTGTGAATGTACCGAATCAGACGGTCATCACCGCGATGGATCAGACGGAAACAGACGAAAATGTATTTACCAATATTGACGGAGCCGTAATTATTTAGCCGGACCTTTACGGAGGCTAATGCCCCTGACTGACAGAGGGGGCAGGCGGTTTCACACAGATATAAGGAGGTCATATCACTATGATGAGATCATTGTTCTCTGGTGTGGCAGGTCTTAGAACACACCAGACAAGAATGGACGTTATCGGTAATAATATTGCCAACGTCAACACAACTGCATATAAATCACAGAACATGGTATTCAGCGATCTGCTGTACCAGACAACACAGGCGGCGTCCGGCGCTAACGACAACGGACGAGGCGGTATCAACGCCAGACAGATCGGTCTGGGCGCTAAGACGGGTGCAATCTCTACGGCGATCACGACGCAGGGTTCTGCGCAGTCTACGAATAACCCATGGGATATCATGATTGAGGGCGATTCATTCTTTATCGTCAACAACGGTTCCGAGAATTTCTTTACCAGAGACGGTTCTTTCACCATAGACGGTGCAGGAAATCTGGTTATGGCGAATACCGGTTTTAAAGTTATGGGATGGCAGGTAGATCCGGAGACCGGTGATATCAGACAGGATGTGGTGTCCGCGTTGCAGGTTATGCATCCGGATAATCTGAGTTCCGCACCGGAATCTACTTCACTTGCATATGTATCCGGTATTCTGGATAAGACCGATACGTCTATCAACAGTACTGCGGGCGCGATCCGTACCTTCCAGATCTTCGATGCACAGGGATATGCGTATACGGTGAAGATGAGTTTCCACGGAATCGGAAGCGAGGATGAATTCCGCGTACAGCTCGATGATATCTTAGACAGCACAGGCGTGTCTCTTGTAAAGAAATATAATCTGAGTAATATCAACCAGATTGCGAATTTCGGTGGAGACAACACAACCAGCAAGACGATGCTCTACAATCCGGACAACACGGCGAAATTTGACGGTACGAGTAAGTTTGATATAGAGCTGCCGTTTTCAAGTATTCTGGATGGATATAGTAATAATGCGCTGGTGGTTGCGGCAGGTAAGAATGTTACGATCACGACTCCGGCGAACGGCGGCACTGTTACTGCAGGTGCTGAGAACAGTGTTACAGTACACGGTAAGGTAACATTGACCAGAGCACAGTTAGAGTCGGCACCTTATAATTTAAGATATGATGATGCTACCGGTCAGTATTATACCAAACCGGAGACAGGAACGACCGGCGTACCGGTGACAGACTGGACGACTGCAATCAGTGCTATGGGACTGGAAGGCGTATCGAATGTAAACGTTGTGCCTGTAACAGACGGTGCGGCAGGCGAGATGTCGGTCGAGTTCGACGCTACGTTTACACCAACCCTTGATGCCACGCGTAAGGACAATGCTTTCGGGATTACGTTAGAGATGCCGGATGATGAGAAAGAAATCTTAAAGCAGGTATATCATGTAGCGGACGGAGACGGCAAGACATATACAATTGAGTATATCGCGCCGGACGGAGCAGCACAGATCACTGAGAGAACGCAGACAAACGGCGTGTCGCTTGTGTTCGACCATGACTCCGGAGAATTCTCATATATCGGAAGTGCAGGCAGTAATACGGCGACGCTTACCTTTAACTCATCCGCCTCTTCCCTGGGCGGGGAGCTCATAGAGCTGACTCAGTTCAACAATGTGGAGATCGACTTCTCATCCGTTACGAACTACGGTAACGGTGGTAAGTGTACGCTTGATATCACACCCGGCGGTAAGGGCGGTGACACCATCGGCAAGGGTAGAGCGCCGGGAGAATTGATTGGTATCGAGGTAGGACAGGACGGTCGGATCACGGCATCCTATTCCAACGGTCTGTCGAAGCTGTTAGGACAGATCGCGGTAGCGGAATTTGCGAATGCGTCCGGTCTTTCCAAGGCGGGCGACAACCTGTACTCCGCGACCATGAACTCCGGTGACTTCGACGGTGTCGGCAAGGACATCACGGAGAGCGGCGGAAAGATGACTTCCGGCGTACTGGAGATGAGTAACGTGGATCTTTCTTCCGAATTCACTACAATGATTACCACCCAGCGTGGTTTCCAGGCAAACAGCCGTATCATTACCACTTCTGATACACTGCTGGAAGAACTTGTCAATCTGAAGAGATAAGTGCTGCAAGGCGCATAAACAGAGGGACTTTTCGCATATGCGAAAGGTTCCTCTTCATGTGTTCTTATATTTGTACAGAAAAGATGATATATTTTTTTTGCAGTTTTGGAAGATGTGTGGTAGAATATAAAAGTTCCATACAGTCACAGATGATGACGTATCGGATATGCTACATAATGGTGATTCGGATTTACCGGGGATCCGGCTGCACGGAAAGACAGGGGTGTGGGATGATAGAAGTTACGAAGATCAACGGCGTGAAGATTCTGATTAATCCCGATTTGCTGGAATTAGTGGAAGAGACGCCGGACACCGTCCTGACATTTACGACGGGGCGTAAAATAATTGTAAAAGAAAGTAGACAAGAAGTGAAAAATCTAGTAAAATCGTATAGAAAGGATATTTTTGCAGATTAGTGTAAAACGGGTGAGTACAGATGGATATAGCTTCAATTATCGGCTTATTGGCATGTTTTGCGTTGATGATTTTCGGTATGGTGTTTGGCAAGACCTTTTCAGCAGTCACCAGCTTTCTTCATGCACCATCAGCGCTTATTACATTCGGCGGCGCATTTATGTGTATTATGGCGAGTTATTCGATGTCTAACTTCGTTGGGGGTCTGAAGAGCTTTACGTTGATTTTTAAGGAATCTGCCATGAATGTTCCGGAGATTATTCAGAAGATTATCGATCTCTCCAACGTTGCCCGTAAAGAGGGACTGCTTTCTCTGGAAGAAGCGGCGGGAGATATTGACGATGAATTTCTGAAGAAAGGTATTCTGCTTGTTGTAGACGGTACCGATCCCGAACTGGTACGTGCGATCATGGAAACAGAGCTTGCCAGTGTAGAAGGCAGGCATAAAGATAAGATCGGCTTTTGGGAGAATGTAGGAGCGATGGGTCCTGCATGGGGTATGATCGGAACCTTGATCGGTCTGGTTCTCATGCTTAAGGATCTGTCTGATTTTGCGTCCATCGGTCCTAATATGGCGACTGCTCTTATCACTACATTCTACGGTTCCGTATTGGCGAACTGGATATGTGCGCCGGTGGCTACGAAGCTGAAGGGTAAGAATGATGAAGAGATGATGGTCAAAGAAATAGAGATAGAGGGTCTTCTGTCGATTCAGGCAGGTGAGAACCCGCGAGTTATTGAAGAAAAACTGAAGTCGTTCATCGCACCGGGTGACAGGAACACCTCGAATGAAGAAGGCGGAGGTGAAGCAGATGGCTAAAAAGAAGCAGGAAGACCCGCCAAAAGGCTCGCCGGCGTGGATGGCCACTTTCAGTGATCTGATGAATCTGCTTCTATGTTTCTTCGTGTTGCTTTTTGCGATGTCTACTATTGACGAGGTTGCACAGGAACAGATCGTGGCATCTTTTAGTCAGACGTTTTCTGTGTTTGATAAGGGAGCCTCAGCCATTGGTGACGGCATGCTGATCAGTAACGGCACCAGCCAGTTGAGTGAACTGGATGATTTTATTAATAGTACGGGTAAGCTGTCTGAGGGCGAGATCGTTGACGAAAATGTAGCCGATGCTGTAGCTGCTGCGCAGGAACAGTTAGAAGAAGCGCAGATGGAAGAGTCCGAGGAACTTGCCGAGAAGATTCAGGAAGCGGTTGACGAGAAGGACATGGGTAAGGAGATCGATATCGAGATTACTTCCCAGTATGTGCAGTTGACGCTGAAGGGTGCACTTCTCTTTGATTCTGGCAGCACGCTTCTCAAGGATGAGGCAAAGCCGGTTCTGGATCAGGTGGGGTTG
>CAMWXF010000042.1 GCA_947178115.1 uncultured Lachnospiraceae bacterium | reverse complement strand
ATGATATTGTACCGCATTCGGGGGAAAGGGTAAATAATAAAATGCGCAGTGCAGTAAGTCCGGTATAGGAAATGAGTAGCAAATCGGACAACATCGGTTGCGCGGGTACGGCGCGCGTGCTATATTAAATGAGAAATACGACAAACGGACTATAGGCAATAAAGGAGTCATCCCATGATTACACAAATTCCCACGATTAATCAGGATCAGGAACATATATTGCCCCAGATACGCTGTTTCGCGCTGGATATGGACGGCACCGTCTATCTGGGCGAACAGTGGATCGATGGTGCGCTTGATTTTCTGCACAGGATAGAAGAGACGGGCAGAAGCTACGTGTTTGTGACCAATAATTCATCCAAGAATGCGGCGGTGTATGTGGACAAGCTGCACCGGATGGGACTGGATGTGGGGGAGGACAGAATCGTCACGTCGGGTCAGGCCACGATCTGGTATCTGCAGAATCATTTTCCGGGTAAAAAGGTATTTCTGCTGGGCAATCCGTTGCTGCAGGAAGAGTTTGCGCAGGCGGGAATCCTGTTGGAGGAGGAGCACCCCGATGTGGTGGTGACTGCCTTCGATACCTCTCTGGATTACCGGAAGATGTGCCGAGTGTGCGACCACGTGAGAGCCGGACTGCCTTATCTGGCGACCCATCCCGACTATAACTGCCCCACCGAGACAGGATTTATCCCTGACGCGGGCGCAATCCATGCGTTTATCCATGCATCGGCATATCGCTATCCGGACAGGATCATCGGTAAACCCAACGGGGATATTGTTGAATATCTGACCAGTAGAGTCAATGTAAAACGCGAGGAGACAGCTATGGTAGGAGACCGTCTCTATACGGATATTGCCGCCGGCAGGAATAACGGGCTTAAGAGTATACTGGTCCTGAGCGGGGAGGCATCCATGGAAGATGTACGCCGGTCGGAGGTGCTGCCGGACATGATATTTGATTCGGTGAAGGAGATCGCGCAGCAGCTTACGGCCAATCAACTAGGTATTTAATAAAAATAGAGGAAGCGCAAAAGAGCATAGGAAAGCACGAAAGAGAGTAGTGGAAGAGTTAGAGAAAGAACAGAAAAGGAAAAGCAGAATGGAAGAGCAGAATGAAATGGTTGAAAGGAAGAGTGGAAAGGGAGTGAAAGAGAAAATAGCCCTTTTCCTGCGCGTTTTCATACGGAATCTGAATAAATGCATAAAAGAACATCGCGTACAAATACTCCAGGGAATTCCGGCGCTGGTGATCTTTCTGCTTGCCACATACCGCCTGTCGGAGGTCGGACAGCCGATCCTGTTTAATGACGAGATCGGGTACTGGTCAAACAGCGCCTTCTTTATGGGAATCGACTGGACATCGGTGACCGGTCAGATCGGCTATTACTCATACGGTTACAGTCTGCTGCTCGTTCCCTTAAGGATGCTGTCCGCGCTGTTTAGCTGGAGCAGCGATATGTTATATCACGCAGCGGTGATGATGAACGGCGGATTTCTTGTTGCGAGTTACGTGATTGCACTGAAACTGGCGGGGCGGTATCTGTCTGAAATGAATCGTATTGTCAGGACTGTGGCGTGCTTTGTCATTTTCGTTTATTCCAGCTATATTGTGTATGCACATATTACATGGACGGAATGTACGCTGGTGTTTTTCTTCTGGCTGTTCCTCTATGTGATGATGCGCTCCACGGATCGGCCAAGTATCGGAAACCATGCAGCATTCGCGATTGTTTCCTTTTATTTATATACGGTGCATCAGCGGGCTCTGGGAATCATTGTGACAGCAGTGCTGGTGGTGCTGTACATGCGGTTTCAACGGTTGAATCGGATGTGGGATGTGACGGTGTTTCTGGGCAGTATGTACCTGTATAGTCTGATCCATGCCATGATCAAGGGGAATTTGCAGCATGTGAATTATCTGGGGAAAGCCCCTATGGGCGTGTCCGGCATTCTGGGGTATGCACTTACGGAAAGGTCACTGATTGTCCTGGCCGCGGGCGTTCTGTTTCTCATATTTCTCTATTTGCTGGATAGAAAGAAGTATAAGACGATCCTGCTGTTACTGTTGTTGGGAATTGCGTTGACAGCAGGGTATCTGTACCTGAGCAGCGGCGCAGGTCCGATGGCCGCGGCTGGCGGCACACAAGGAACAGGTGCGGCTGCAGAAGCGGTGGATCGTAGAATCTCCACAAATGACTTTTCTGGTCAATGGGGAGTGGTTAAGAATATTTTTACAGGCAACGGACTGATCCGGCTGGGTATCAGCATTACGGGTAAATGGTTCTATCTGGCATCCACGTCGGGCTTCGTGATCTGCTGGGGAATCTGGGGACTGTTCAGGAACGCGTTCACACTGATCGGTGCCAATATAAGGCGTTCGGCGGGGGCTCATGAGATTCGAAGGTGCAAGGAACGAATCTGGCTTGCCGGTGTACTGGCGGCATGGCTTGCCACTTTCATGATCAGTGCGCTCTATAAGGAAGGCCTGTATAAAAATGATGACCTGTTTAACGGCAGGTATATCGAATTCACGATCGGGTTTATCCTGCTGTACAGCCTTAATTGTCTCATAAATGACAAAAAATGGGTACGCACGGCATTGATTTACATGGTATTATATATAGCAGCAGGACATTTGTGCCAATACACCGTAGATGAGCTGCAGAGGACAGAGTTTGAACTGGCGCACTGTGTCATGTTCGGACGGGTGTTCTGGAACTATGCAGTGCCGGTTGGTAAGGTGAGGGCATTAGAGGGCTATATCTTTCCTCTTGGCATAGCATTCCTGATAGTGTTAAAATTAGCCAGAGAGAGGATACCAAAGGCGGCGGTGGTCAGAACCGTTTTGGCACTGATGATTCCGTTGGCGGCCTGGTCATATCTGGGTAGAACCATTGTGGACCGCTACGTGGTGGTCAGGAATGAGAAGCAGGCGGAGCCTTTTCCGCAGTTTGCCACATGGATCAATGTGCTGGGAAGCGGTCAGAATGTCTACTATATACTGGATTCATCGAACCGGAGATATGCGGGAGCATTGCAATATATGCTGCAAGACAAGCCTGTCACGGTGGCATGGCTTTCGGAGGTGCCCTTTACGGAGGACGCATTCTATGTGGTGCGGCAGAGTCATGAGGACGCGGAGGCGATAGCGGATCACTGCGAGGTGATTATGCGCTCCCGAGGTTATGTTCTTCTTATTAATAAAGATTAGGAGGCATCCGATGAAACTGATTATTCAGATACCTTGCTATAACGAGGCGGAGACACTGGAAATCGCCCTGAATGCTCTGCCCAAACAGATCGACGGCGTGGATGAGATAGAATATCTGATCATCAACGACGGCAGCAGCGATGACACGGAGAAGGTCGCGCTGGAATGGGGGGTCAATTATATTGTCCATTTTAAAAGAAATCTCGGGCTGGCTAAGGGATTTCTGGCAGGAATCGACCTGGCGCTTCGCCACGGGGCGGATATCATAGTCAATACCGATGCGGATAACCAGTACTGCGGAGGAGATATTGAGAAGCTGATCCGTCCCATCCTGGAGAAAAAAGCCGATATTGTAATCGGAGAGCGTCCCATCGAAGAAATAGAAGATTTCTCATGGGCTAAGAAACGGCTGCAGCGGTTCGGAAGCCTGGTAGTGCGGGTGGCTTCCAGAACGGATATTCCCGATGCGCCCAGCGGATTCCGCGCATACAGCAGGAAAGCGGCAATGCGGGTAAACGTACATAATGAATATACCTATACCTTAGAGACTATCGTGCAGGCGGGCAGGAATAAGATGGCGATTACTTCCGTGCCGGTGAATACGAACCCCGAACTGCGCAAATCGAGACTGATGAATTCTGTCTTCGGCTATATCAAGAAGTCGGTGCTGACGATCCTAAGAGCGGTGCTGATGTACAAGCCCCTTCAGGTGTTTACGCTTCTGGGCGGCATTGCCATGGCGGGCGGCGTGGCAATCGGGATCAGATTCCTGATCTTCTTCTTTCAGGGTAACGGGGGCGGACATACCCAGTCGCTGATTCTTGCGGCCATGCTGATCATCATCGGCAGCCAGACCTTCGTGACCGGTATGCAGGCGGACATCATATCGGCCAACCGGAAATTGCTGGAAGATATTCAGTATCGGGTAAAGAAGCTGGAATTCGGACTGCTGGATCCCGATGGCAGAGCGGTGACGGAGCATGACGGCAGCGACATTAAGACGGATCCGAATGAATATGAATAGACATTTGTATATCAGATTTTTGGTATTATGATGCATTTCACATAAAAAAATAACCAAAATACACAAAAAAAATTTTTCGGCAAGGGAGGGATTGCAAAATAGAAAAAAGCGATGTATACTAAGGACTAGTGTTAAAAAACTAATTATGGAGGAGAGAATTGCGATGAAAAACGTGAAAAAGTTGCTTAAAAAAGCAATGGTGTTTGCAGTAGCAGCTTCTATGCTGGTCGGAACACCGTTAACTGCATCGGCAGCGGGCATTCGCGGAGTGTATAGCGTATCGGATGGTACGACTCAGATCGGTAAAGATCCTGATAAGAGTCATACCGGAACGGTAACCAATACCGATACGAATTCAAATTCCGGAGTGATCAAAGATAACGATGCATCGATCATGGGCATTGTTCTGGATAAGGACTATGTTAATGCAGAGAAAGGAAAGCAGGTAGATTTAACGGCTACGATCGTTATTGAAGGCGATCTGGTGGAGAAAGCCGGCTGGAAAGACGACGGAACCGAAGCAAAAATCCGCAAAGAACTTGCGAGCAAGATCAAGTGGGAAGTACTGAATTCTGATCATAAAATTGATGCTGATACAAATAAGGTACTTAGTATTTCTGCGTCTGCAAATGATAGAACAGTAGTTACCTTAAATCCCAGAAAAGGTACTAAGCTTGGCGAAGAGATGATCGTCAGAGCGACAATTGATGGTTCTTATCGTTGGATTATAAACAAAGAGGGCGAATTAGAGCAAGAAAAGCTCACAACTAACAAGACCAAAGACTATGTGGCAGAGGCTAAAGTATTCATCAAAGAGTACAGTGATAGGTTAGAATTCATCGATATGCCTGAAGCGGATAAGGTATTTGCAAAACATACAATCAATCTGAATACGGAAGAACACCTTAAACGTATTCCGGAGACCGCTAACGACACTATTACATGGATTTCAACTAATACGAAAGCTGCTACGGTTACGACAGCAGGTGTAGTAACCTTTAAGACGGCTGATCAGACAGGCTCAATTATCGCGGTAGGTGAGAAAGGGGTTAAGGCTGAGTGGGAATTTAAAGTTAGTGCTGGTACAGCGGCTTCTAAGGTGGAAATTCTCGATAACGACAAAAATCCGGCTGAACTTTTTGTTAAAAATACGACAACAGTGGATTTAAATCCAGCTATTAAAGACGATTGGGCTGCGGATGATACAAAAGATGTGACCGTTCGGATGTATGCGAAGGTTAAGAATGTAGTTGTTAAAACGGAAGATGCTAAACAGCCGGCTTTAACTTGGGAGGAAGCAAAGAAAAAGACCAATGGTGATTTGGTGACTGCAACTTTAGAGCTTCCGGATGAGGCTGAATATTATACTCCGGCTACCGATAATAAAAAGGAATTGTGTAGTGAAAAACAAACTGTAGATGTTACAGATGTAATCGATTGGTCATCCAATAAAACGGCATTTGCAGAGGTTGATCCATACGATACCGACAGCGATGAGGCTATACTTACCGCGAAGGGTGTAGGTACAGCTACAATTACAGCTAAGGCTTCAGGCGGTAAGAAAGCTACCCTCAAGGTAGTTGTTAAAGCTACATTAGGCGAACTTGAAATTACGAATGAAGAGCAAGAATTATATTCCGGACAGTCTTTACAGATGACCTATAAAACAGAGCCTAAAGAGAGTAAAGATGCGGTGGCTTGGTCTATTGCAAAAGTAGAAAATGCAGCAGGAAAACAGGTTAATAATCCTAATGCTACTATCAATGCTAAGGGCGTTCTGACAATAAAGCCGAAGCTGGATCCTAAGTACCCATACGTTAAGGTTGTCTTGCAGAGTAAGAAGAAGGTAGCTACCGGAGAGATAGATGAGAACGGTAAAGATGTAACAGACTATGTTTATACTGATAAATGGTTTGACCTTACTCAGAGCAGCATTGATGAAATCCAGGTTTGGGATGATCAGAAAATTCTGGTTGCAGAGGTGCATGTTGATGGTACCAAGGTTAAGACAAACACAGCGCTTGCGCAGAAGAGTGATAATACCACAACGATAAATGTTCCCAAGGGCAGAATTTATGATGTGAAAGCTAAGGCAAGTGATGGTATAATTGATGAAATGGTAAGTGATGCTACAACGTCTACTTTGACTTGGAAGTCATCCAACCCGAGTGTAGCAGACTTTAAAATTAAAGGCGATAGCGTGGAGATCACAGCTTACAAAAAGGGTACGGCTACGATGACAGTCAGCGGTATCCGTGTAACTGAGAAAGACGGAAAAGTGAATAAGGCAAGTGTGATCAAGACTACCTTTAAGGTAAATGTTCTTCAGCCTGTTAATACGATTACATTAAACAAACCTTCAGTTGTACTGAACCGGAAGGTGAAGAATCAAAAGGTTAATGGCGAGACGAAAGAAGTTACGCAGTCCCAGAATGTTGCTTTGAAAGCTACTCTTGGTCCGAAGGGTGTAGACACCAAAACAGCAGTTAATTGGACGGTTGAAAAAGTAAAAGGTGAAGCGGATGGTACAGCTGCTCCTACGGATAAAAATGGTAATCCAATCACGAAGGCCAGTGTAACAGTTAAGTTGGAGAAACCGGAAATCGGTGATGAATATAAGATTACAGCATGGACTAAATCCGGCGCAACTGCAACATCTACGGTTAAGATTGTTGATAAGACAACCAGCGTAGCAATTGCCAAGAGTTCTGAATTAACTGACGCAACTGAAGCTGCGAATTCGGCACCGCAACTCTTTACCGAAAAGAATAAAGCTGGTAAGGAAGTAGTGAATACGTTGAATATGAAGCTTGGTGATGAGCCAGTCCAGATGTATCCGTTTGTAAATATAGGTAAATCTACAAAGGCTTTGGAGGTTAACTGGAAGGCTGCCGGAACAGCGACATATGAGGGTGTTGATTATACTGTAAACAAGAAGGGTATTGTAAACATCATTGACGGTAAAATATATGCGGTTAATAACGGTACGGTTACGATTACCGCTAAGACCCCTCTTGGTAAGAAGGCAACACTTAAGGTTACTGTAACGACGAAATAATTACATCTGAGTGATAACTGAGTAAATATGATTGAATAATCATTAGAAATAGGGTAATATTCCACTAGGAGTATTACCCTGTTTATTTGTTGTATCACAGTAAAAATACCCCTGCTATGCAGTAGGAGAATATTTTGTAGCAGAAGTTTGAGCTATCAGCGGAGTGTTTTGTCTGCAGAAAGGAATGATACATCTATGCGAAGTAAAATTGTCCTGATCGGACCGGTCTATCCATATAAGGGCGGGATATCCCACTACACGGGACTCATGTATCGAGAACTGGAGAAACGGCATGATGTAGAGATGATCTCTTATAAGATGCAGTATCCGAAATTCATGTTTCATAAGGAGCAGCGAGATTATGACAATGACAGCTTTAAGATAGCGGGTGCTGAGTATATGCTTCACACGGCTAATCCCTTCAATATAATTAAGACAGCGCGCCATATCAAGCGGCAGAGACCGAAGCTCGTGGTGATACAGTGGTGGCACCCTTATTTTGCGCCCTGTTATTTTCTTCTGACACATTTTATGGGTCGGCAGAAGATTGTTTTTATCTGTCATAATGTATTCCCTCATGAGAGATTTCCAATGGACAGATTCCTTACGAAACTGGCGTTAAAGCGGGGAAATCATTATGTCGTACATGCAAGGGAAGAAGCAGGAGAATTAGAGAAGATTAAGAAGAATCCGGATTATGTGGTGACTCCTCATCCGACCTATAATGCTTTTCGGTTTGAGGGCATGAGTAAGGCCCAGGCCAGAGAGCGTCTGCATGTGGAGCAGGATGAGCATGTGCTGCTTTTTTTCGGGTATGTGAGAGAATATAAGGGACTGAAATATCTGCTTCAGGCAATGCCGGCGATCCTACGGGAGGATAGTAAGGTGAGGCTTCTGGCGGTAGGAGAATTCGGTTCCGGCAGGGAAGTTTATCAGGCATTGATCGATGAATCCGGTGTAGGCGAGCGCGTGCACGTGGTGGACTCTTATACACCGGATCGGGAAGTAGAGAAGTATTTCGCAGCGGCGGATCTGGTGGTTCTTCCCTATATATCTGCGACCCAGAGCGGGATCGTGCAGATTGCATACGGTTTTACGAAGCCTGTGATCGTCACGGAAGTAGGCGGGCTGCCGGATGTGGTTGAGGATGGCAGAACCGGATATGTGGTGCAGCCGAAGAGCCCGGATGCGATTGCGGAAGCGGTGCTTAAGTTCTTTCGGGATGATCTGGCGGAGAATATGGCGGAGAATATTGAGAAGGAGGCTTACCGATTCTCGTGGGAGCGGATGGGGGATGTGATTGATGGGTTTATGAGGTGAGAGGATAAATGACTGGATTTTCGTTACATATTGTGACATAATGTTTTTGGAAAGAATCATTCAGAGCAGGAAGCGATGTGTTTTGTACAAAAGATAAAATGTTCTGGGGTGATTCTTTCTTGTTTTACGAAAGAAGCTATGAAGATCAAGGCGGCGAAGTGAATTAATCGTGTGAATAAGCTCATTCGGTTGGTTATTGTGTAGAAGGTAATAAAGCAGTTAGGGTGACTGAGTGATGAAAGAATGTAGTAAACCACTGGTTAGTATTATAGTACCTGTATATCAGGTGAAAGATTATGTCGGAGAGTGTGTGGAATCTCTACTTCGGCAGACCTATAAGAATCTGGAGATCCTGCTGGTGGACGATGGCAGTACGGATGGCTCCGGAGCGATATGTGATGAATATGCGAGTAGGGATGATAAAATCAGAGTCATTCATCAGGAGAATCTGGGACTATCGGCTGCCAGAAATACAGGATTGGATCAGGCGGCGGGAGAATATGTGGCATTTGTGGATTCTGACGATGCCGTGCTTCCGGATTTTATAGAGACATTGTATGATCTGGCAGACAGATATCAGACGGATATCGCAGCATGTGCATATGAGCGGGGGAATGAGGAAGCCATTGCTACACAGATTAAAAATGACATGTATGTCGCAAACCGATTTCGAGATAAGAATGCTTATGGTGTAGCAGACAGACATGGTTACTCTAAATGTGACGGTAGTGTCACAGAAGTATGTATGACCTCTGAACAAATGTTGCGTCGGTGGCATGGGCGATATAAGAAGTGGGAAACCGTGGCATGGAATAAACTTTATTGGAAGCGGATTTTGGATGGTTCAGAAGGCAGTGTCGCGATACGTTTTCCGATTGGCAGAAGGCATGAGGATGTCTTAACAAGCCATCTGATCGTTGCGAATGCGAAGCGGATTGTCTTAACGACACGTAAGTTGTATTTGTATCGTATCCGATCTGACAGCATCACAACCGAAAGGATGACTGTAGAGCATAGAAAGCAGAATTTGTGTGCACAGAGAGAACGGATGATGTTTTTTCGGGAGAAGAGATATTGGCGGGCATATTTGAATTTATTAGTTGGGTATGTGCTGCATGTGGGATGGTTT
>CAMWXF010000041.1 GCA_947178115.1 uncultured Lachnospiraceae bacterium | reverse complement strand
ATGTGGCATGTCTTTCAGATGTCGCCTTTTAAGACGGCTTACGAGGCAATGGATAAGAATGCAGAGTTTATCTATGATATATGCCGCTAGTTTTTTTGATATAAAAAAAGGATTTGGCTGACAGGCATAGAATAATAAAATAGAACGGTTGTTTTGCGTAGGAAGAAAGGCAGAGCCATGAATATACGGGAAAGTTTAGAACAATGGGAGAAAGAGTATCTCAGTCCCTATGCCATGCTCAGTATGAATTCCAAGGGAAGGGTCAGACCGGAAGAACAGTGCGATATTAGGCCGGTATTCCAGCGGGATCGGGACAGGATCATACATAGTAAGTCTTTCAGACGGCTGAAGGATAAAACGCAGGTGTTTTTGACACCGGAAGGCGACCACTACAGAACGCGACTGACGCATACATTGGAAGTCAGCCAGACGGCCAGAACGATTGCGAAAGCCCTGCAGCTTAACGAGGATCTGGTGGAGGCCATTGCGCTGGGACATGATCTGGGACATACGCCCTTCGGGCATGCGGGGGAGCGGGCGCTTAACCGTGCCTGTCCGTACGGGTTTAAACATAACGAACAGAGTGTGAGAACGGTGGATCTTCTGGAGAAGGACGGTCAGGGCATCAATCTGACGATGGAGGTAAGGGACGGCATTTTGAATCATCAGACCGCCGCCATGCCCGCGACATTGGAAGGCAAGGTCGTACGTCTGGCGGATAAGATCGCATATATTCATCATGATATGGATGATGCGATCCGTGGCGGTATTCTGAAAGAGTCTGATGTACCGGAGGAGATCGGCAGTGTGATAGGATATAGCTGCGGTCAGAGACTGGACTTCTTTATTCACAATATTGTGACCAACAGCCGGGGCAGAGACGATATCTGCATGTCACCGGAGGCGGAGGAAGGAATGCAGAAGATGCGGGCGTTTATGTTTCGCAATGTCTACAAGAATCCGATCGCCAAGGGACAGGAGAATAAGGCGGAGGGCCTGATCGTCACGCTGTATGAGTATTATATGAATCACACGGAGAAGCTGCCGAAATTCCTCTACAGACTCATGGAAGAGGGAGAGCCTCTGGAAAAGATCGTATGCGATTATATCGGATCCATGACGGACCGTTTTGCCATAGCCCAGTATCAGGAGATCTATATACCTAAGACATGGCATGGCTGATAAAATAACAGTAAAGGATTAAGAAGGAGTACCATGTATTATCCGGAAGAGCTGATTGAAGAAATCAGAGTAAAAAATGATATTGTGAGTGTGATCTCCGGGTATGTCCGTATGCAGAAGAAAGGAAGCAATTATTTCGGATTATGCCCTTTTCATAATGAGAAATCGCCTTCTTTTTCGGTATCTCCCGGTAAACAGATGTATTATTGCTTCGGCTGCGGGGCAGGCGGCAATGTAATAACATTTGTTATGGAATATGAAAACCTGACTTTTCAAGAGTCCGTTAAAATGTTGGCGGATCGGGCGGGGGTGAATCTGCCGGAACTGGAATATAACGAGGAAACCAGACAGAAGGAAAGCAGGCGTGCGAAACTGCTGGAGATCAATAAAGAAGCAGCGAAATACTATTATTATATGCTGCGCTCCCCAAGAGGCAGGACAGGATATCAGTATCTGGCGGGAAGACAATTGTCAGAAGAGACCATGAAAAAGTTCGGCTTGGGTTATGCGGACGGTGCAGGCTCCGACCTGACGGCATACCTTAGATCTAAGGGATTTGCCGATGAACTGATTAATGAGTCGGGACTTACCGGATTCGACGAAAAACGGGGCGTGCATGATAAATTCTGGAATCGGGTCATGTTTCCGATTCAGGATAGTAATCACAGAGTGATCGGGTTCGGCGGACGCGTGATGGGGGATGCCAAGCCGAAATACTTAAATTCACCGGAGACAATGATCTTCGATAAGAGCCGTAACCTGTACGGACTGAATTTTGCCAGAACTTCCCGCAAGGGTAATATTATTCTCTGCGAGGGGTATATGGACGTGATCGCCATGCACCAGGCGGGATTCACACAGGCGGTCGCATCGCTCGGAACCGCTTTTACAACAGGACAAGCCAGTCTCTTAGGGCGATATACAGAGGATGTGCTGCTTGCCTATGACAGTGACGGCGCAGGGGTGAATGCGGCGATGCGTGCCATAGGTATCCTGAAAGAATCGGGACTGCGGGGCAAGGTGATCGATATGCAGCCCTATAAGGACCCTGATGAATTCGTGAAGAATATGGGCGCGGACGCTTTTCAGAAACGAATTGATCAGGCACAGAACAGTTTCTTCTTTGAACTTAAGATACTGGAGCGGGACTATAATATGGAAGATCCCGAATCCAAGACCGCGTTTCACAGGGAGATTGCCAAGAAACTGTGCGGTTTCGAGGAAGAGGTGGAGCGGGAGAATTATATAGAATCCGTGGCACAGAAATACAATATCGGTTTTGATAATCTGCGCAAATTAGTGAGTGGGTATGCTGCGCGGACCGGGCTGGTACAGCCGGTGGCACGGCCAAAGAGTACCGTTACGAAGAAGAATACGCCGGAAGAGAATACGAAGCGGTCTCAGAGGCTGCTGCTTACATGGATCACCGAAGAACCGCAGATCTACCCGAAGATTAAGGCTTACATTACGGCGGCGGATTTTACGCAGCCGTTGTACCGGCAGGTGGCGGACAGGCTGTTTGCGGATCTGGAACAGGGCAGTTACAATCCGGCGGCGATCATCAGCACTTTTGAGGAAGAGCAGGAACAGCGGGCGGTTGCGGAACTCTTTAACACTAGATTAGAAGAAATCACTACAGATAAGGAACGGGAGAAGGCGTTGCACGATATCCTCTGTGCCGTGAAGCAGAACAGCTTCGACTATTATTCCGGCAGGATGGGATCTGATATGGACGCGATCAATCAGGTAATATCGGGCAAAAAGGCGTTGGAAGAACTTAGAAAAACGCATATTTCCTTATAATAAGGGTAAGCTATTCGCAGGAAACTGTCGTTAGACAGGCTTGTATACGGCGGATAGAACATAGAATTTGAAACATAGGAAGGATGGACCAGAGAATGGACGAAAATGTACAGGCAAGGTTTGAAGAGCGGCTCAAAGAGCTCTTGACGATTGCTAAGAAGAAGAAAAATGTTTTGGAATATCAGGAGATCAGCGACTTCTTTGCGGAGTTTTCACTGGAAGAGGATCAGTTTGACAAGATATTGGAAACATTGGAACAGAATAATGTAGATGTACTCCGGATTACCGAGGATGACGATGTGGATGATGAAGAGATCATCTTGACGGAAGAGGATGAGGTGGATGTGGAGAACATTGACCTGTCCGTGCCGGACGGAATCAGTATCGAAGATCCGGTTAGAATGTACTTGAAGGAAATCGGTAAAGTACCGCTGCTCAGCGCAGATGAAGAGATCGAACTGGCCAAGAAGATGGAGATGGGAGATCAGGAAGCGAAGAAACGCCTTGCGGAAGCAAACTTACGTCTGGTGGTCAGCATTGCCAAACGTTATGTGGGGCGTGGTATGCTTTTCCTTGACTTGATTCAGGAAGGAAATCTGGGCTTGATCAAGGCGGTTGAGAAGTTCGATTACCGCAAAGGTTACAAATTCTCTACCTATGCTACATGGTGGATACGTCAGGCCATTACCAGAGCGATAGCGGATCAGGCAAGAACTATCCGTATTCCGGTGCATATGGTGGAGACCATCAATAAGCTTATCCGCGTCAGCAGACAGTTGCTGCAGGAGCTGGGGCGCGAACCTACCCCGGAAGAGATCGCGGAGCAGATGAATATGCCGGTAGAGCGTGTGCGTGAGATCCTCAAGATCTCGCAGGAGCCGGTTTCTTTAGAGACACCCATCGGTGAGGAAGAGGACAGCCATCTCGGTGATTTTATTCAGGATGACAATGTGCCCGTACCTGCGGATGCGGCCGCTTTTACCCTGTTAAAAGAGCAGTTGGTGGAGGTGCTTGGAACGCTGACAGAGAGAGAACAGAAGGTGTTACGGCTGCGTTTCGGTCTGGACGACGGACGTGCAAGGACTCTGGAAGAGGTGGGCAAGGAGTTTAATGTCACTCGTGAGCGTATCCGGCAGATCGAGGCAAAAGCGCTGCGTAAACTCCGCCATCCGAGCAGGAGCCGCAAATTAAAGGATTATCTGGACTGATGAGACCCGTCGTATTATCGAAGAGACTGCAGGCTGTAGCGGCCATGGTCACGGCAGGGAACAGAGTCTGTGATGTGGGATGTGATCATGGATTTGTGCCGATCTGGCTGGTGGAGCAGGGGATCAGCCCCAGAGTGCTGGCGATGGACGTGCGGAGCGGACCTCTTAGCGCGGCCGGGGAACATATCGCAGAGCATGGTCTGGAATCCCGTATTGAGACAAGATTGTCCGATGGTTTACATAACTACGATATTGGCGAGGCCGACACACTGATTTGTGCCGGTATGGGCGGCGGACTGATGATGAGGATTCTGTCGGAGGACCAAGACAAGACGGCATCCTTCCGGGAATTGATCTTACAGCCGCAGTCGGAGATAGAGCGGTTTCGTGCCGGATTGCGGGAAATGGGATATCAGATCGCAGATGAGCAGATGATTGAAGAGGACGGCAAGTTCTATCCGATGATGCGGATTGATATGGAATTATGTAAACTTAAAGAAGTGAGTAATATTGCGGATGATAAAGAGTTATGTAAACTAAAAGATCGCTACGGAGGCCTTTTGCTGAGAAGAAAAGACCGGACACTAGCGGCATATCTGCGCCGGGAAGACCGGATCTACGGTGAGATACTGGCAAAGCTGCAGACGGAGGGTCTGTCGGATATTAAGCGGAAGCGCAGATACACGGAAGTGTCTAAACTGCGGGAGGAATGTCGGATGGCCATGCGGATCGTGGAGGATCACCCGCAGACATAGAATAATGGCAATAAAAAGGGGAGGAAATTTTACTTATGGTTACGATCAGGATTAACGGGAAAGAAAGACTGTTTGAGGACGGGATTCAATACGAGTTGATCGCAGGAGAATATCAGAATGAATGTACCAGTCAGATCGCTCTTGTCGTAGCGGACGGCAAGATACGGGAGCTGATGAAGCGTGTGGAGCATGACTGCGAGCTGGAATTTATTACATATGAAAATGTGATCGGACATAAGGCCTATGTACGCTCCGCTATTATGCTGATGATGAAGGCGATCAAAGATGTGGCAGGCATGGAGGCGGCCGTCAATGTAAAAGTGGAGTTTTCCATCGGGGCGGGATATTATTGCAGCTTTAAACACGGTCTTAAATTGGATACAGAGACAATTGGGAAAGTCAAGGCCCGCATGGGCGAGTTAGCGGATATGGATATGCTGGTGACCAAGAAAGCATATCCTGCCGATGAGGCAGTGGCGCTTTTTAAGGAACTCGGCATGGAAGATAAAGTTTCTCTTTTCAGATATCGCAGAAGTTCAAATATCAACGTATACTGTCTGGGTGATTACTATGATTATTATTACGGCTACATGCTGCCCAGCACGGGTTATATACGTCATTTTGACCTGTTCCCGTATGAAGAGGGTATGATCTTACTCCTGCCGGAGAAGGAAGAACCGGAGAAATTGCCGGAATTCGTGCCTAAGCCGAAATTGTTCCGCACGCTCATGACGTCATGCGAATGGGGCATAGAGATGGGAATTGATACGGTGGGCGACTTAAACGACAAGATCTGTCAGGGTGACATTGCGGATCTGATTCTCGTGCAGGAGGCGCTTCAGGAGCGCCGGATCGGCGAGATTGCCAGAGATATCGCAAGACGTGAGGGTGTGAAGTTCGTTATGATTGCGGGCCCCTCATCCTCCGGAAAGACGACCTTTTCTCACAGATTATCCATACAGCTTCGTACTTATGGGCTTAGGCCTCATCCCATCGGGCTGGATAACTATTATCTGAATCATGAGGATACACCCCTCGACGAGCAGGGAAAGCCTGATTATGAGTGTCTGGAAGCGCTGGACGTGGAGCGGTTTAATCAGGATATGAGCAATCTGCTGGCAGGCAAAGAAGTGCAACTTCCTACTTTCAATTTCAAGACCGGCAAGAGAGAGTACAGCGGTAAGATTACGAAGCTGGAAGCGGACGATATTCTTGTGATCGAAGGAATCCACGGGCTCAACGAGAAGATGTCCTATTCCCTGCCGGCGGAGAGTAAATATAAGATCTATATCAGTGCGCTCACCTGCTTAAATGTGGATGAGCATAACCGGATTCCCACGACCGACGGCAGGCTGCTGCGCCGGATGGTAAGAGATGCCAGAACGCGGGGGACTTCCGCGGAGAAGACGATCGCCATGTGGCCATCGGTCAGACGCGGAGAGGAGAAATATATTTTCCCCTTCCAAGAGGAAGCCGATGCCATGTTTAACTCTGCCATGATCTATGAGCTTGCGGTAATCAAGCAGTATGCGGAGCCGCTTCTGTTTAATATCAGAAAAGGAGAACCGGAGTATCATGAGGCAAAGAGACTCTTAAAGTTCTTAGAGTATTTTCTGGGAGTCAGCAGTGAGGAATTGCCGAAGAACTCTTTGTGCAGAGAGTTTGTGGGCGGAAGCTGTTTTGATGTTTAACAGGAATAAAGTTTAAGTTTACATAAGTATGGAGAAGCAGCAAACCAAGTAGAATAAATGATCGCGGCTGTACAGATGTAAGGGTACAGGTGAGGAAAGTCCGGGCTTCACAGGGCAGGATGCCGGATAACGTCCGGTGGAGGTGACTCCAAGGCTAGTGCAACAGAAAAGAAACTGCTATGCGTAGTTTTGCGGAACAATGTGAAAGCATTGTGAAGCAATACTACATTGCATAGTGATGGTGGAATGGCAGTGTAAGAGACTACCGCTGCAACGGTAACGGTGCAGGCTGTGTAAACCCCATCCGAAGCAAGACCGAAACGAAAGCGACAGATTGGCCCGATCTGCTTTCAGGTGGGTCGCTCGAGATATCCGGTAACGGATATCCTAGATAGATGATCATTCACGACATAACCCGGCTTATCGTTCTGCTTGGTTTACATAAGATTTTTTATAAAAATCTCTCCCATCTAGGAGAGATTTTTATGTATTTCGAGTTTGCGGAGCAAATTTGCTTTTTGTTAAGAAAGCGCATTGCATGAACACTTGTCTGCTGAGGGAAAGGCATGGTTACTACTATGAGGCATAGACGATATATGATTATGGCTCTGCCTGTTTTGATTTGGGCGCTTATGCTTACGGTTCCGCCCGTTTACACGCGGGCACAGGAGAGGCCGCATCTGATTCAGACAGTGTCGGATGAGGAGATTTATGAAGGCATGTTGGCGTTGGGGCTTACGAGAACCCCGGTTCTGGAAACGGAAGATTGCGAAAAAGCATATGAAAACGTAAAAACATGTGTTGTACGGATTCAGATGGGGAATGCTCATGGAAGCGGGATCATCTGGAAGATGACACCGGAGAAAGTGGTGATTGTTACCAACAGTCATGTATTGGAATATTGGGATGCCGCTGAGAGTTATGTGTATTTCCCACAAGGCTACTACATGGATGCGCAGACAGCGGGAGTGGCCGAACGGTTTGATATAGGCTTTCTGACGATAGACAACGGACAGTTTACCTATGACGAGCTTATGCGGCTGCAATGTGCCCGTATAGACGAGGAAGTATATGATCGGCTGGCACGGGAGAGTACAATATTCTGTGTGGATTCCGGATCGGAGACGGAAGAATCTTCTTTTTATGAGATCGTGGTGGAGCATCCGCGGGTTTATATAGATTATTTTAATGAATATATGCTGTACGGGCACGGATTCGTCAAACCGGGGATGTCGGGAGGAGGCGCTTTCGACGGACGGGGATATCTGGTCGGCATGACTACGGGAGGCACCCGGAATAATGACGCTGCCTTCGTGCCGCTTACGGACATTATACAGGCATATGAGGAGATCATGGGAGAAGATATAGCGGATGAATGAACGGGAATGTGAGGTGTCAGGAAAGACATGGAGGTGCAAGTATGAGCTCGGGTACGGAAATAGAAGAAGGAATCAGGTTTCAGGTCAGAGAGAACAGGACGGCGCTTTTGTGCGGTGCGCTGGCGATCGCATTCGCCCTTTTTATACTGATCATGCGTCTGCTGCATCCGTCGGACAGAGGTGGTGGAGCGCTCCTGTATTTGCCGCTTCTGTGTATGCTGCTTTTCGGCGTGGGCTGCTTTGTACTCTATCATAATAGGAAGTTATTTGTGGAAGAAATGAAATTGTGTTATGTAAACCCGATCGGAAAAAGGAAAGATTTTACGTTGGATGAGATCGGATACTGTAAAATAGGAGTCGGGGGAAATAGAAATGCAGTTGTGCTGTACGATTTGCGGGGAGATAAGTTATGTAAGCTTGATTTTGACATGTGCGGGCTTGCAGAGCTCCATCAGTATTTAGTGGATAATCGGATCGAGGTGGAGTGGGCGAAAGAGCGGCTGAACAGTGAAACGGCATATCTACTGGAGATGCTCCGGAAAGAAACCTCCGTATGCGGGGAAGAAATACGAAAATGTTCGGAGGAGTTTTATGAGAAAGCGGAGTCCGTTTTTCGTGAGTGGGAGAAAAATAACAGCCGCTATGAAGTGCATTGGGAGATCGGATATGCGCAGTATCTGGCGGAGAATTTAGAGGGAAAATGCCGGTTGCGGGAGCGCGCCAGCTCTGTGAAGGAGCCTTTGGAGGTTATACCGGATTCCTATGAGTGTCTGCTGGAAGCTTATTTAAAGCAGGGGGACGAGTATGTTGTGGACAGACACGGAGAAGAAGTGAATATCGTACTTCCCTATCTGTCCAACAGTAAATCCTATCAGGTCGGTGAAAGGCGGCGAATCCGGAAAGCGGACGAACAAGGCATGACAGATTGGCTGGAAATACGTCTGGAGGCGCTTACCATCGAACTTCCGAAGCACAAATATCATACGGAGGCGTTTACATTGCGGCATAAGCTGAGTACAACGGCAGGGCTCGCCCACAGTACACAGAAGTGAGGCGGCGGTGAAATGGGCGGCGACGAGTATTGGATGTCTGAACAGTAACGGTAAAAATGTCGTATAAGGATATACGGTAGACGGAAAATGTGGTAAGATAAAATGACAGGAGAGGGGGATTAGTGTGAAAAATAAATTTTTCACACGCAAGTTTGTGCTTGCGCCCAAACTCGCAGGTTGAGCAAGAATGGGGGATATCTATGGCTTTATTTCAGATCAGTAATGACCGGATTACGATACAGGTTGACAGTATGGGAGCGGAGCTTAAGTCGCTTAAGAAGATTGCGACGGGCACAGAATATATGTGGAATGCGGACCCGCAGTATTGGAAGAGAACTTCGCCCGTGCTTTTCCCGTTGGTAGGAGGCCTGCGGGACGGTGTTTACCGGCAGGACGGCAGGGAATATCCGATGGGACAGCATGGATTTGCCAGAGATATGGAGTTTAAGTTGAAAAGTCAGGCGGCCACGGAAGTATGGTTTACGCTGCAATCGGATGAGGCCACATTGGCAAAATGCCCGTATCCTTTTATCCTGGAGTTAGGATATGAATTGGAGGATCAGACGGTGATCGTCAAGTGGCGGGTGAAGAATCCGGCGAAAGAACCCATGTACTTCTCCATCGGCGGGCATCCTGCTTTTTTATGCCCTATCGGGGAGGGCACGAAGCAGACAGATTACAGCCTTTTGTTTGACGCGCAGGAGCAGGTGATTTCTTCCGGTTTGGAAAACGGCCTGGTCGGTGAGAAAAAAACGGCTTACAAGCTGAAAAACGGTATGCTTCGCACAGCGCCTTCCCGCGGCGCGAAGCGCGGCCTTTCCGGCCTGC
>CAMWXF010000040.1 GCA_947178115.1 uncultured Lachnospiraceae bacterium | reverse complement strand
TCTGCTTCGGATCCGGCGTTCTGTGCTTTGCAATCAGCTTCATTTATCATAAGATTGACACAAATTTACAGAAAAGCTGAGCTTGGCTATATACATATAACAAACAAATTAGCTGACTAAATTTTGTTTAATTTAGCCAGCTAATCATATCTTTCTATGTTTCCGCTTTTATTCTCCTAAGTACGCTTTCTTCACCGCCTCATTATGCATCAACTCATCCGCATCACCCGACAGTGAAATAGTACCCGTCTCCAATACATAAGCTCTGTCCGCTATGGACAACGCTTTCTTCGCGTTCTGCTCTACTAACAGCACCGTTGTGCCCGACTCGCTTACACGTCTGATGATATCGAAGATCTCGTTAACAAAGATCGGGGATAATCCCATGGACGGCTCGTCCATCAGGATAATGTTCGGCTGGCTCATGAGCGCCCGCCCCATGGCAAGCATCTGCTGTTCACCGCCGCTTAAAGTTCCCGCCATCTGCGTCTTACGCTCCTCCAGTCTGGGAAAACGTTCGTACACCATATGCAGATTTTCCTTGATCTCGTCCTTATCTTTTCTCGTATAGGCACCCATCAGCAGATTGTCATAGACCGACATCTGGGCAAACACGCGCCTTCCCTCGGGCACATGCGCCATACCCATGGGTACGATCTTATAGCCCGGCGTCTTCGTGATATCCTTGCCCTCGAAAAAGATACTGCCGCTGGTGGGCTTGATCAGACCCGTAATCGTGTGCAGAGTTGTGGTCTTGCCCGCGCCGTTAGCACCGATCAGCGCGATGATCTCGCCCTGCTCCACCTCAAAACTGATTCCCTTGATCGCCTCTATCACACCATAATGTACATGAAGATCTTTCACTTCTAACATTGCCATACATTAATTCTTCCCTTCTATACGCTTTAATTAGCTGCCTAAATATGCCGTAATAACCTCCGGATTATTCAATACGTCCTGCGTATCACCCTGTGCCAGCACCTCACCGAAGTTAAGCACCGTCAGCCTCTCGCAGATCCCGGACACCAGCTTCATATCATGCTCGATCAACAGAATCGTCATATCAAAATGATCCCGCACAAAGCGGATCGTGTCCATCAGTTCTTTCGTCTCATTAGGGTTCATGCCCGCCGCCGGCTCGTCTAACAGCAGCAGCTTCGGGTCAGTTGCCATGGCTCTGGCAATTTCTAATTTTCGCTGCTGTCCGTAAGGAAGGTTCTCCGCCTGATAGTCCGCATAGTCCTCTAACCCGAACACCTTGAGCAGTTCCATCGCCTTCTCATTCATTTCTCTCTCTACTTTATAATAACGCGGCAGACGCAGAATCCCCTCTAAGGTTGAGTAGGGATAATGGTTATGCAGTCCCACCTTAACATTATCAATTACCGGCATGTCACCAAACAGTCTGATATTCTGAAAAGTCCTGGCAATACCCGCTTTGCAGATTTCAATCGTCTTCTTTCCTGTCAGATTTACACCGTCTAAAAGGATGGCGCCCTCATCAGGCTGATACACTCCCGTCAACAGATTAAAGACCGTCGTCTTACCCGCACCGTTAGGCCCAATCAACCCGTAAAGCTGTCCTTTTTCCACAGAAATATTAAATTCATTGACCGCACGCAGACCGCCGAAAGAGATCCCTAAGTTTTTCACTTCCAATAATGCCATGTCTTATGCCTCCTTCCCGGACTTCCTGCCCGCTGTCAAACGCTGCTTCACCCGTTTTCTAAAGAAGATTGCATTAGGACTCCAGTTAAAGATCATCATAGCAATCAACACGATGGCATAGATCAGCATACGATAATCGCTTAACACTCTTAAGACCTCCGGTAAAAGCGTCAGAAGTACCGCCGCAATGATGGATCCGCGTATATTACCGATACCGCCCAGCACAACAAACACGAGAATCAGAATGGACATGTTATATCCGAAGTTCTTAGGCAGTGCGGTCAGCGAGGACAAATTATGCGCATAGAGCACGCCTGCCACGCCGGCCAGTGAAGCCGAGATCGTAAATGCAATCAGTTTATATTTCGTCACATTAATTCCTACAGACTCGGCGGCGATCCGATTATCACGAATCGACATAACCGCACGTCCCGTTCTGGATCGGATAAAATTCAACACGATGAAAAGTGTGACCAGCACCAGAATCACACCGACGGTAAAGTTGGAATCGTTCGGCGTGCCCGTGACTCCCTGAGCTCCCTTAATCAACACCACACCGTCTTCCTCCATATTAAGAGATAATGCGTCCTTCATCGTAAAATGTATACCGTTAGCATCCACGCCGAGATACAGCGCATTAATGATATTCTTAATGATTTCGCCAAATGCAAGTGTCACAATCGCCAGATAGTCACCCCGAAGGCGCAGTACCGGAATACCCACCAGAAAGCCTACGAGAGCCGCAGTAACCGCACCGATGAGCAGCGCGATAAAAAACCGCAGTCCGCTCGGCATGGCACCTTTAAATGCCAAGGAGAATACTGCGCTGGAAAAAGCGCCCACACACATGAATCCCGCATGTCCGAGACTCAGCTCTCCCAGAATTCCTACCGTCAGATTTAAAGCGATCGCCACGATCGCATAAGTACAGAAAGGCACCAACAGCCCCTGAATCAAACTGGATACATGTCCTGTGGAAACCAGTAGCTGCATTACAATATATGCAAGGATCACCATGGCATAGGTGATCAGATCATTCTTCGTTGTTTTACTTATTCTGCCCGCTTTCGTTTTCATATTCTACTCCTTCCCTTCGCTTAAACCTTTTCCTGAATCTTCCTGCCGAGAAGTCCGGTAGGTTTCACTAATAACACGATGATCAGAATACTGAATACGATCGCGTCGGAAAGCTGGGAAGAAATATAGGCTTTACTCAGATTCTCAATCACGCCCAGCAGAATTCCGCCTATAAAAGCGCCGGGAATCGAACCGATCCCGCCGAATACCGCCGCCACGAAAGCCTTAATACCGGGCATGGAACCGGTGTATGGTGTAAGCGCCGGATAAGCAGAGCATAAGAGCACACCCGCGATCGCCGCGAGAGAAGAACCGATAGCAAAAGTCACGGCAATCGTGCCGTTCACATTGATTCCCATAAGCTGTGCCGCGCCCTGATCTTCGGACACCGCCGTCATGGCGCGTCCGATCTTGGTCTTTTTCACAAAAAGGGTAAGACCAACCATGATAATAATATTGACTATAACAGTCACAATAGTCACGCTCTTAATGACTAACTGTCCGTCAAACAATTCCAAATTCGGTAATGTCACTACATTCGTGAATGCTTTCGTATCCGAACCGAATACGAGAAGCGCAATATTCTGTAACAGGTAGCTGACACCGATTGCCGTAATGAGTACGGCAAGCGGTGAAGCTCCCCGAAGAGGTCTGTATGCCACCCGCTCAATCGTCACGCCCAGGATCGTGCACACCGCCATGGAAATAATGATCGACGCGAGGGGATTCAGTCCCATGCCGCTGACCGTCACAAACACCACATAGCCGCCGATCATAATGACATCGCCGTGGGCGAAATTCAGCATCTTGGCAATACCGTATACCATCGTGTAGCCAAGTGCGATCAGCGCGTACACACTTCCTAAACTGATTCCGTTTATCAAATGGGCTGCAAAACTCATATTTACACCTCTGTTCTCTTGTTCATAAATAAAGTACATTCACGGAGAATGCACGCTGGCAAGCGGCATTCTCCCAGACATGACTTAGTTACACTTAGGCACCGTACTTTGGTGCCTTAGTGTAACTTCATGTCTTATTACATGGCTGTATATACGCCGTTCTTGATGATAACTGCCTTAGGAGCCTTGGTGGGTTCACCGGAAGCGTCCCATGTAATACCTGCGCCGGTAAGTCCGTCTACCTTGATCTGTGTCATTGCTGCTGACAGCGCTGTGCAGATCTCTTCGTTGGACATATCCGCTGTGATCCCTGCCTGCTCTGCCGCTGCCTTGATAGTATAAACCGCATCGTAGCCGTCCGCTGCGAACTGGTTCGGGGTCTCGCCGAATTTTTCATTATATGTGGTAACAAACTTTACTGTCAGATCATCTGTTGCGTCTGCTGCAAAAGGAGTCAGAAGCATAACGTCCTCCGCTAAGGAAGCGTCGAAGTTCTCAACACCCAGAATACCGTCCAGACCGTCACAACCGAAGAACTGCACATCAAATCCCATATCGGAAGCCTGCTTTAAGATCAGAGCCGCTTCATTATAATAGATCGGCAGGAACACAAGGTCAGCTCCCGCATCTTTTGCCTGCTGTAACTGTACGGAGAAATCCGTCTTGTTGTCCGCCGTGAAAGCACCTGCCGTCACGATCTCAAAAGGCTGATTTGCCGCTTCCTGTGCAAACTTCTCATAAATACCTGAGGAATATACATCGGAGCTGTCATAGATGACCGCAATCTTAGAAGCAAGACCATTCTCTCCGATATACTGCGCGGATGCCGATCCCTGGTTAGGGTCTGAGAAACATACGCGGAAAGAGTTATCATTGGTAACACACTCTACAGCAGAACCTGACGGAGTCAACTGGAAAATCTGATCCTCCACACTCTTAGCTGCTACTGCAATGGAACATCCGCTGGTTACACAGCCATCCAGCACCTGCATACCCCAGTCCTTCAATGTATTATACGCATTCACGGATTTCTCCGCATCCAGTTCGTCGTCCTGGAAATTCAACTCAACCGTCATACCGCATATACCGCCTGCCGCATTGATCTCGTCAACTGCGATCTGAGAACCGTTCATCGCTGCGATACCGTATACTGCCGCACCACCGGTCAGAGGACCGATACCTCCGATCTTAAACGTGCCGCCTGCACCGGCTGTCTGTGCAGCGTCTGTCGCATCTGCACTCTCTGTACCTGCAACATCCGTTTCCGCATTGTCCGCGCCCGTATCCTCTGCTGCATCAACCGTTGTTCCCTCAGCCGTACTGCCGGCATCTGCGCCTGTAGAACCACAGCCGGTCAGCACTGTTGCCATCATGGCTCCTGCAAGCACAAGACTTAACATTTTCTTCTTCATAATCTTCTCCTCATTTCTGCGCTGCTTCTTGTACATAACGAGTTTGTGACAGGCAGCGCACATACACAAATCCCGCGACTTAAAAAAAATTTTTCGGTTAAGGTTCAAAAAAGGGACTTCTATATAATAATAAGAAGTCCCACCCTTGAAACTTAGAAAAATAATAGTCAAATTCTACAATTTTGTCAATAGTTTTTTGTTAATTTTCCTATTTTTCCATTTTCCAGAAAAAAGCGCTGTATCCCGGCAGCTCGCTTCCGCCGCCGAAATCATGGTTTTCTCCGCTGATCAGATCCACCGCCATGCCGCAGCCCGCGTCGAAATGCGCGGTGTAACTCTCGCTGTCCGCGTTAATTGCCACAAGCACTCTCTCACTGTCGCACTTACGCTCGAAAATACACTGCTTATTCGTCAATACAACGGAACGAAAATCTCCATAGTTGAGGGCCGCGGAATTTTTCTTCGCCTCGGCGAGTCTGCTGATCCAGTCACACAGATCAATCCACTCAGGTTTCTCAAAGCAGGCTCTGAGTGCCGGATCTCCTTCACTCTTATGCGCCTTCGCGCCCCACTCACTGCCGTAATATACACAGGGAATGCCGGGCATACCAAAACACAGTGCATAGATCAACGGTAAATGTGCCTCGTTGTTCAGATTGCTCGCGATCCTCGTCACATCATGGTTATCTACAAAAGATAACATGTGCTCTCCCTTATATAAAGTCCAGTTCTCAGGACCGAACTGTCTGAGCAGCGAATGATTGATCTCAAACATGTTCATGCTGTTAAAGCTGGAGAACAACCCCTTGTAGCACTCATAGTTCGTAGCGGAATGTAACATCTGCCCGTTGACAAGCGTCTTGTAATCACCGTGAAGCATCTCTCCTAACAAATAGAAATCCGGCTTCAAACCATCCGTAAAGCCACGCAGCCTCCTGACAAAATCATGATCCAGACAATATGCCACATCCAGCCTGAGTCCGTCGATGTCGAATTCTTCCACCCATCCTCTGACGCTGTCCAGGATATGGTTGATCACGTCCCCATGTCTTAAGTTGAGCTTTACCAGATCGTAGTTTCCTTCCCAGCCTTCATACCACAGACCGTCATTATAGTTGGAATTGCCGCCCAGATTAATATTAAACCAGCTGAGATAAGGAGAATTCTCCCGATTCTTAAGTACATCCTGAAATGCCCAGAATCCTCTTCCTACATGATTAAAGACACCGTCCAGTACCACTTTGATCCCGTTGTCATGCAGATTCTTACATACTTCCTTAAAATCTTCGTTCGTTCCCAGCCTGCAGTCGATGGTGTGATAATCCCTCGTATTGTATCCATGGGTATCGGATTCAAATACAGGAGAAAAATAGATGGCGTTTATTCCCAGCTTCTTCATATGGGGAATCCAGTCATTCACTTTCAGGATTCTATGTACCAACTGCCCGTCGTTCTCAAAAGGCGCTCCGCAAAAACCCAACGGATAGATCTGATAAAAAACACTCTCATAAGCCCACATAATATTCGCTCCTCTTCTTATGATCTCTCATTTTATTTTGTTTCTTTAATTCTCACGCTTTCTATTTTATCACTGTTTCCTTATATTTGCAAAGTATCGTTGCATTGACCGGAAGAGTATTTTTTTGAATGAACTAAAATCCGTTTGTCGACTTTTCCACAGCATTTTACCCATTATTTTATGAAAAACGTTGCAAAATGCCAAAGAAATCCCCAATTTCCACATAGTTATCCACATCGACAGTTATGTCATATCATGATGGATTTTCTACCTTTTTTGTCAAAAAAGAATGTCATTTTCGGAATTTTCTATTATAATTTTGTCATTTATCTAAATTTCCCATGATGAAAGGTGTCAATAAATATTGTATAATGTTTTCATATCAGTCAATAGATTTTGTGGGTTGACGTTGTAGGTCAATCGAAATAGGAAAGGATGGTATTCAGATATGCAGCCGATACTGGGCTCCCATGTGGGAATGAGTGGTAAAGAAATGATGCTGGGCTCCGCGAAGGAGGCGGTGTCTTATGAGGCGGACACCTTCATGTTATACACAGGTGCACCCCAGAATACGAAACGAAGGGATATCGAGGAGCTGAATATCGGCCCTGCATGGGAATATATGCGCGCCCACGGAATCAATGATTTCGTTGTTCATGCACCTTATATCATCAATTTGGCTAATACGGTCAATCCCGCCACATACGAAATTGCTGTGGAATTCCTTGCACTGGAAATCGAGCGCACGATCGCCATGGGTTCCCACATCCTGATCCTTCACCCCGGTGCACACGTGGGTGCAGGGACCGAAACGGGTATTGACCGGATTGCCCAAGGCCTGAACGAAGTACTCACCGGAACACTGGACTGCTGTATCGCACTGGAGACCATGGCCGGTAAAGGTTCCGAGATCGGTCGCAGTTTTGAAGAGCTGGCTGCCATCTACGACAAAGTCACTCACAGTGATAAACTGCGCGTCTGTATGGACACATGCCATCTAAACGATTCCGGTTATGATATCGTAAATGATTTCGACGGGGTAATTGACCGATTTGATCAACTCATTGGAAAATCGCAGATTGCTCTGTTTCATATCAATGACAGCAAAAATGTGTGCGGCGCGGCCAAAGACCGCCACGCCAACATCGGAGAGGGCACCATCGGAACGGAGGCTCTGCGATACATTGTCCACCATCCCGATTTCATACATCTTCCCAAGATACTGGAAACACCCTATATTCCATCATTGACTAATCCGGACAAGAAGGTGCCGCCCTATAAAGAAGAGATTATGCTGCTGCGGGCGCAATAACCCGACGGTAAAGTTTAAAATCCCGCAGAACACAATGCTCATACCTGTATTCTGCGGGAAAATTCCTCTTTTACAGCCACTCGTCCCAGAAGCGTTCTATTCTCCGACCAATACGGTCAACAGTTACAACTTCATAATTTTCCCACTCTCTGGGAAATAATCTCTGATAAGCAGGCGATAGAAACCTGTCATCCAAGAGCGCCACGATCCCGAAGTCTTCTACGGTACGGATGACTCTGCCCGCTGCCTGCAGCACCTTATTCATACCGGGATACCGGTAAGCATAGTCAAAACCGTTCTCTCCCCATCCATCGAAATAATTTTTTAACAGTTCCCGCTCATTACACACCTGTGGAAGCCCGGTGCCGATAATGACGGCACCGATCAGGCTGTCATTCTTTAAGTCGATGCCTTCACTGAAAATACCGCCCATCACACAGAATCCCAGAAGACTTCTGTCTTCCTCCACCTCGATTTCCATCCTGATCAGCGCATTCAGATCACAGTCCTCATTTCCGGTGAACCTGTTTAGAAACGCCTCCCGCGCCTGCTCATTCATATAATCTTCCTGCACGATGCACTCCTCGGTTCCCTCTGCATTGAAATAGTGCATATAGATTTCATAAACATTTCGCAAAAAAGCATGGGACGGAAAGAACAGCATATAATTGCCATGCCTCTGCCGCACCACTTCATGAATATAAGAAGCGATCCGATAATATTCCTCGTCACCTCTTCGCGTATATCTGCTGGTTACGTCGCTGCCGATGTATAGGCCCATCTTCTCCGAATTAAACACCGACTTGGCGTACACCTCATAATCTCCTTCATCCGCTCCCAGCAGCGTCTTATAATATCCGATCGGCAGAAGTGTCGCCGAAAACAGGATCGTACTTCTTCCCCGCTGCATACACTCTCTGAGATTCTTCGCCGGATTGACGCAAAAAAGCTTAAGTATAAAACTGCCGTCCGACTCCATCTCCGAGTAAGTCACATAATTCTCATCCAGAAGCTCATACATCTCCAGAAAATGGGACACCTCAAAATAAAACTCCAATATCTCACTGCGCACCGGACTGTCCTCATGATCCTCCAGATAATCATCGATCGCCGCGCTCAGTCTCGTTAATGCCCGCACAAAAGGATCAATGTACTCCTCCACCTTATAATTTTCACATTCTCTTTTCAGAGCAAGCAATTCCTTGTTACATTTATCCAGATTCTTGGCAATCCGCTCATCGTACGCCCGGACCGTCCTTTTTAACTCTAGAAAATCCTCCTTGCGAAGCACTGCACTGTACATATCCCGACCTCGCTCCACCAGGTTGTGGGCCTCATCAATTAAGAAGATATAATCTCCCCGTATCCCCTCGGCAAAAAATCTGCGCAGATACACATGGGGATCAAACACATAATTGTAATCACAAATGACCGCATCTGCAAAAAGACTCATGTCCAGACACATCTCAAACGGACATACTCTGTGTTTCTTTGCATATTCCTCTATTTCTTCCCTGCTGTAGACATCCTCATGGGTGAGCATGTCATACATCGCGTCGTTGATTCTGTCGTAATGCCCCTTGGCGTAGGGACAATGCTCCGGATTGCACTCCGTTTCCTCCATGAAACAGATCTTGTCCTTCGCCGTCAGCATAACGCTCTTAAACTTTAAACCATGCTCTCTGAGGAGCGCGAAGGTATGGTCGGCTACCGTACGGGTAATGGTCTTGGCCGTCAGATAAAATATCTTCTCGCACAGCTCCTCCCCCATAGCTTTTACAGCCGGAAATACCGTGGAGATCGTCTTCCCCACGCCGGTGGGCGCCTCAATAAACAGTTTCCGCTTATGGTAAATCGTCCGATAGACATAGGCAGCCAGTTCCTTCTGCCCCTCTCTGTAGGAATACGGAAACGTCAGCGCCTTGATGGATTCCTGTCTCATCTTCTGCCATGCAAAACTATAGTCCGCCCATTTGCGATACTGTTCCATCACTTCCCCGAACCATTCCTGCAGTTCCTGATAAGTATAATCATAATGAAAATAGCGTATCTCCTCGGTTTCCATATGACAGTATGTCATACGCACGCGAATTGCATTCAGACCGTTCTGTGTGGCATAGATA
>CAMWXF010000039.1 GCA_947178115.1 uncultured Lachnospiraceae bacterium | reverse complement strand
ATCCTAATCTAACTGCGAAAAGATCTCCCCGATACTCCCCTGCACGATCAGATTCGCAATGGAATCTCTCGGAGTAGGCGTCTTATTAACCAGTACCAGCTTGCTGCCGTTATAATAATCCAGAAGTCCCGCTGCCGGATAGACAGCCAGCGAAGTCCCGCCCACGATCAGCACATCCGCCTCGCTGATATAGCGAATGGCATCTGCGAGCGTCCTCTGATTCAGTCCTTCCTCGTACAGCACCACATCCGGCTTAATGCTGCCACCGCAGGTACACGCCGGTACGCCCTCGGAGTTTGCAATATACTCCACATCATAGAACGCACCACACTTCTCGCAGTAATTGCGCAGTACGGAACCATGCAGTTCCAATACTACTCTGCTTCCTGCCGCCTGATGCAGGCCGTCGATATTCTGGGTAATCACTGCCTTAAGCTTCCCCTTCTGCTCCCACTCTGCCAGCTTCAAATGCGCCGCATTAGGCTTCGCATCGAGACAAAGCATTTTGGCACGATAGAAGCGATAAAATTCGTCAGTCTTTTTCCTGTAGAACGTGTGGCTTAAGATCGTCTCCGGCGGATAATCATACTGCTGATGATATAGTCCGTCCACACTTCTGAAATCCGGAATACCACTCTCGGTAGACACGCCCGCGCCGCCGAAAAATACAATATTGTTACTTTCCTGTACCCATTTACGAAGCTGTTCCAACTGTTCCATACTCCACCTCCATATCTGATCTTGCTGCATGTCATGCAATCCGCTTTACGCCACACCTGTTGCATTACAACCGTTATGTTATATTTGTTATTTTACGCCTTATGCTGCCCCAGTTCCAATCTGTTTACCGCGGAGAAGATGGCTCTTACAGAAGCCCTCGTGATGTTGGAGCTTACGCCCACACCGTAGGTCACTCTGCCGCTCTCCACATCCAGCAGATGGATATACGCCGCCGCCTGAGAATTCGATCCGCTCTGCAGCGCATGCTCCTCGTAATCCAGAATCTTAATATCGATATCCAGCTCTTCCTGCAGTCCCCGTTTCGCCGCATCAATCGGTCCGTTACCCACAGCCTCAAACGTTTTCTCCACGCCGTTATCCGTGTAGACTACAGTCACCTTAGTATCAAACTCTGACTTCGTCTCTCCGCTTAAGTCATCCACACGCAGTTTGCGGAAATGGATAGGCTCTTTCTGATTCAGATACTGCTCTCTGAAATTGTCCATGATCTGATCCGGTGATACCTCTCCCTGTTTCTCAGATATCCCCTGAATTACATTCGCAAACTCTTTATGCATGCCCTTAGGCAGCTTGAAGCCGAAGTATGTGTCCATAATAAAAGCGACGCCACCCTTACCGGACTGAGAATTGATCCGCACGATCGGCTCATACTCTCTTCCGATATCCGAAGGATCTATGGGCAGATAAGGCACCTGCCAGATCTCACTGCCGCGCTCTTTCAGCGCGTGAACGCCCTTGTTAATGGCATCCTGATGAGAACCTGAGAATGCGGTAAATACCAGTTTACCCGCATAAGGATGTCTCGGATGGATCGGTATCTTACAGCACCTCTCATAGATTTCAATACTCTCATTCACATGCTCGATCGCAAGCTTAGGATCGATACCCTGTGAGAACATATTATATGCAATATTCATAATATCCACGTTACCGGTACGCTCACCGTTACCAAACAGTGTACCTTCCACTCGGTCTGCTCCCGCCAGAAGCGCCAGCTCGGCACTCGCCACTCCGGTTCCTCTGTCATTGTGCGGGTGCACGCTTAAGATGATGCTCTCCCGATTCTTGAAGTGGGTGTTCATCCACTCAATTTGATCAGCGTACACATTCGGCGTGTTCATCTCCACCGTAGAGGGCAGATTGATGATCATCGGATTTTCCTTCGTGGGTCCCCACTCTTCCTGTACCGCGGTACAGATATCCAATGCAAAATCAAGTTCCGTTCCCGTGAAGCTCTCCGGGGAATACTCCAGAATAATCTTGCCCGGGAAATTTTCCGCGTGACGCTTCACCATCTTCGTGCCTTCCACGGCAATATTAATAATCTGCTCTCTGTTCATATGAAACACCACATCACGCTGCAATGTGGAAGTGGAATTATAGATATGAACGATCGCCTGCTTACATCCCTGTATGGATTCAAAAGTCCGCTCCACCAATTCCTCACGGCACTGTGTCAGCACCTGGACCACCACATCATCCGGAATCAATTTACGGTCAATCAACTGCCGCAGAAAGTCGTATTCAATCTGACTCGCCGCCGGGAATCCGATTTCAATCTCCTTGAATCCCAGTTTGATCAGATAGTTAAAAAATTCGATCTTCTCCGATACAATCATGGGATCGATCAACGCCTGATTGCCGTCACGAAGATCCACACTGCACCATATGGGCGCCTTTTCGATCTCCTTATTCGGCCATTTTCTCTCCGGATAATCCACCACCGGATTCTTACGATAACGCTTGTAATTTAACATTTAGGTCTCCTCCACTTCTGCATTAATAAAAGAAAGCCCGTTGAACACAACGGGCTAAACAGATGACATTATTCACCGAGTCCACTCTCGATCGCACTGATCAGTGTTTTCAGCGCCTCTTCTTCATCCTCGCCATCACACACAAACTCGATCTCATCACCACACTTGACACACGCACCCAGCACACTCAATACACTCTTGGCATTCGCTGTATTTTCCCGAAATGTAAAAGTTATCAATGATTTAAACTGCATTGCTTCCTTACATAGGATGCCTGCCGGTCTTAGATGCAGCCCTGTCGGGTTTTTGATGACTACCTTTTGGCTTACCATACCCTTATCCTCCAAATATCAATTCTGGTCAGTGCTTGAACCCCCTTAATGTTACAATTCACACGCACGCCTGTTTTCGTATTGTAACTCTCAACCACAACCTACCTTTAACTATACCATTTTTTCACTGGTATCACAAGTATTATAACATAATATTCTGTATAAGTTCCGCCAGCTTTTTGGCCTCTTCATCGATCACTTTCTGATCTTTTCCTTCGATCATGACTCTGACGAGCGGCTCCGTTCCGGAAGGTCTGATCAGTACGCGGCCTTCACCTGCAAATTTCTTATCCAAGGCAGCAATCGCCTCGGCAATTTCCGGATAATCCATGTACTTCTCTTTTTTATGTGTCGGCACCTTGGCATTCACCAATGCCTGCGGCATAACTTCCATGATCGTCTTAAGCTCAGACAACGGCTTTCCCGTCTCCACGATCACTTGCAACAGATGAAGCGCACTAAGGAGTCCGTCTCCGGTAGTATTTTCATCCAAGAAAATAACATGCCCGGACTGTTCGCCGCCCAAACTCGCGCCGATTTCCCGCATCCGCTCCAGAACATATCTGTCTCCTACCTTAGTCTGCTCGATATGGATCCCATTATGCTCTCCCATCAGGAAAAATCCGAGATTGCTCATGACGGTAGCCACGATCGTATCTTTATTCAGCCGGCCATTCTGTTTCATGTGGTTGCCGACCAGCGCCATAATCTGATCGCCGTCTACGATATTCCCCAGCTCATCCACCGCCAGCAGTCTGTCCGCATCCCCGTCGAAAGCAAGCCCTACGTTCGCCTTCTCATAGACAACTCTCGCCTGCAGCTCACCCATATGCGTGGAACCGCAGTTGGCGTTAATATTTGTTCCGTCGGGATTGTTGTGGATCGCTACCACTTCCGCTCCCAGCTCCTTCATCGTCTCTACGGATGTATAATAGGAAGCGCCTTCCGCGCAGTCCAATACGATCTTCATGCCACGCAGATCCACGTTGACCGCCTTCATCGCATGGTTGATATACTCTTCCCTGGCATCGGTACGGTATTTGATCTTGCCCACACCCGCGCCAGTCGGGAATTTCACACCCTGCATACCGTTCTTAATCAAAGCTTCAATCTCATCCTCCAGAGAATCCGGCAATTTATATCCGTTGCCGTCAAAAAACTTGATTCCGTTGAACTCCACCGAATTATGAGAGGCCGAAATCACGACGCCTGCATCCACCTTATATTTTCTTGTGAGATACGCAACCGCCGGTGTAGGTACAATTCCCACATAGACCGCATTCGCTCCCACGGAACAAGCGCCGGCCATAAGCGCATTCGCCAACATATCTCCTGAAATTCTGGTATCACACCCCACCATGATTGTGGGTTTATGCGCATTTTCCTTAGTAAGAACATATGCTCCCGCCTGTCCCAGCTGCATTGCAAGCTGCGGTGTCAATTCCTCATTCGCAACACCTCTGACTCCGTCTGTACCGAATAACCTGCTCATGATAATATCTGTTCCTTTCTCTGTATCATTGTCACCGTATCTATTCTTCCTCCGTGACGTGTACCTGCACTTCCGTTTCCTCCCACACGACTGCGGAATCCTCCGGCAAGCTTACGATCAGCGGCATCTGATGATAACCCGGCTCCGGCTCTTCCAATTCCTGTTCTGCAAGCCATGCCGTCATATCAACGGTTACTTCTAATGTATTCACATTGATCTCTTGCAATTCGGCAGGAAGCCCGATCAGCGTGACTGTACATATTCCGTCAGGATCCGTTATCTCTGTCTTCAATCCCGCCGGAACACCCGTGATCCGGATATCTCTCACCGGAATCGTAAAGATCCGCCGCATCTCCTGCCCCACAGATACCGTGACATTGATCATGCCGGTAAAATCTTCCTCTGCAATGATCGTACCTTCCGGCAGATACTGTTTCAGATCAACCAGTACCGTCACATCTTCCCTGGCACCTGTCACGTCTATCACGTCTTCCGGAATCTCGATGGCCGTAATATTCTGTATGATCCTGGACTTGCCCGCTATCACCACATTATTTCTTGTGCTTGTGCTCTCTCCCGTGAGACGGTATCCGTCCGCCGGCACACCGGAAATCTGATAGCTGATCGGCACAGTCTTCGTCTCTAATATATCTACAGTGACCCGCACTTTCGAAATACTCTTCTCAAGACTTGCGGAACGGATCTCGGTTCCCGCCTCGTCATACAGCCGAATATCGAAATCTGCACTGATCATACTGGTAAAGCCGGAGACATTCACTTCCGCCTGTGCCTTTACGATCTGGGAAACCACAGATTCCGGCCCAGAGACCCGGATCAGATTCTGTTCCGTACTCACATCCCCCAGCATATATCCTTCACCGACTTCACCCGTCACACTGGCTCGGATCGGGAAAGATCTGGTCTGCTTATTCTCAATATTTAACTTGACACTGTCTATGCTTGCCTTGACGTTTTCCACTTTATCATTATATTTACTGGTGGAAATTTTAATCGGAACAGTGTCTAAGCTGGTCAAATCATTAATATCTGCTGTCGCCACTACATCGCTCTTGTTCAGGGAAGGTATGACGGAGCGCGGCACATATACTGTTACAGAATTAATCACATCCGTATCTTCCAACACTTCGTATATCTGTCCTCTTTCCGTGATCAATTCCGTATTACGAATCGTAACCGGCACATCCGAAAAAGTTGTGTGTTCTATCGGATCGTTAATATTCGTAACAATCACCCATAGCAGCGCCGCAAATAAGAAAGACACCAGTTTCAGTCCCCAGTTCTGGGTAAGCTTATTCTTCATTTTTGGCCCTGCCTTTCCACAACTTCCGTTTCTTCTCTTCTACGGATTTGTTCTGAATCTCCGACAGTCTCACCTTAAGCCTTTCAGCATCCATCCCTCTCTCCAGTTGTCCGTTATATGCAACGCTGATTTTGCCGTTTTCCTCGGAAACGATCACGGTCAGCGAATCGGTCACCTCAGATATACCGACGCCCGCTCTGTGCCTCGTTCCCAGCTCTTTACTGAGCGACATATTATCAGACAGCGGCAGATAACATGTCGCCGAAACGATGCGGTTGCCCCTCACGATAACCGCACCATCGTGCAGCGGTGTATTATGCTCAAATATATTGATCAGCAATTGACTGGAGACAATACCGTCCACATCAATGCCCGTTCTCTCATACTCACTCAAAGGCTGTTCTTTCTCTATAACGATCAGCGCTCCTGTCTTCACCTTACTCATTTCTACGGAAGCCTTCACAATCTCGTTGATCGTCCGGTCGGAAAAGCGTCCGCCCTCCGACTTGTCAGAATCAAAAGGAAGCATCGCCGAGAAGAAATTTTTCTGCCCCAGCTCTTCCATCGCCTTACGCAGCTCCGGTTGCAGCATGACCACGATGGCGATCGCCGCGACATTAAATACGTTCGTCACAATCCATAAGATCGTATTCATTCTGAAAAATGCTGCAATCAGAATAAAGACCGCTATCATGATAACGCCCTTTAAGAGCGCCCACGCTCTCGTATTCTTGATCCACAGCAGAATATGATATGCCAGAAAAGCCAAAATAAAAATTTCTACAATATCAGTCCAGTAAATCGTGGGCATATGCAAATTAGAAAGATATGTCGAAATAAATCTATTCAGTTGTTCCATATATCCCACCACCTTTCTGATCTTTTAACGCTATAACCCAACGTTAATTTACGAAGTAAATTTACTTTTTTTACCTGTCATGTGCACTTCTGGTTCTCTGCACCGTGTTCGATTTCTGACTGTTAATCTGTTTTACTTTTTTCTCCGGTTTGGATACCACGACCTTAGGTACCGCCTTGACATAATAATAATATTCATCGTCCTCAAACTGTACCTTTTCTGTTCTGCTGTAGTCCACATTGAAAACAAAAAACTGCAACACCACCGTCAAAAGAAATGCCACAATATTGCCTACAATCACGCCGAACAGCGACACATTTGTATCAAACATCAGATCCCCTACCAAAAGAATCATAATGTTCACCACCACACCCGCCGCCATGGCAATCGTCCACGCATAATCGATACTCAGTCTTCGGATCAGGTATACCAGCAACACCGTGAACGCAAACGCCATGATGGTAACCGCCATCTCTTTGTTATTCAGAATCCCGTCTACAACAAACTTGAATCTGGCAACCGAAAAGTTTATCGATGATGTCTCATCCCCTGTCATAGCAGCTATGACAGATACATTCTGCACCACGTAGTGAACCATGTAGTACGCGATTACCCCGCAGCCCACCGAAACCATGGAAGCCGGGGTTCCGATCAGTCCCATCGCAAGCGGCACCACATAGGGAATCTTTAACAGAAAACAGATCGGCATAATCAGCACCACCAGCGTATCTTTCGGTGAAAATCTCAAATAAAGCAGAAACATAAGGAAGAATCCCACGCCCACCACTAACGCGCATTCCAGACTGAAAGAATATAAATGGAGCAGAACAAACAGCGCAGACATGACCACGATAAAATTCATGGGCATAAAAGAGCACATAAGCGCTACAATCAGAACCACTGTCATTCTGTCTATCGTATCCATATAGCCAATGCGGGAGTTTATGAGAAGCAGAGAGATCAGGGCCGTCATAAACTTCAAAAGCGGTGTGATATATACCTCGTATCTGCTGTATAGAGTCATTAGTATCTGTTTTGCAACAAGTAAGGTAGTCATTATTTATCCTTTCGCTTTCCGTACACTTTCGTAACTCTTACTGTTTATACATATCCGCCAGTCTGCGTAGATTCATATAGTACACCTTCAGGCTCCTGACTGCCCTGGTGTAGCGTATTGTATAAACAACATAAGCGATCACGGCATATCCCCCGATCGTCCACAGATACATCTTAAGGATATGTTTCGCAAATTCCAGCAGATCCATCTTGTAGATGTCCGCCATAAATATTTCAAAATCATAAAAAATGTACATGCCAAAGACCACTACAAATGCGATGGTCGCACTTATAATGGACTTTAACACCTGCCATCCTATATAATCGCTCCGAAAATAGCTTCCTATGGTGACATTTTTCTTGCCTTCATTCGCCTCATAGGATGCCATTTTCGTCATCAGGATTATTCTCTTTTCATTTAACATACAGATCTCCTAACCCAGAAAGCGCATCTTCGGATTATCTTTCACATCCTTCTTAGGCGCCGGCTTAGGCGGCTCCGGCTTACGTATGCTCTCATTCAGTTGGTTCGCCATACTGTTCTTACACTTTTCGCAGAATCGTCCGCTGTAAATCGGCGCATTACAATTCTCACAGTGAAGTGTGATACCCGATCCCTCTGCAAGCTGCAGCCTCTCATCCTTAAGCCACATCTGAATCTGATTCTGAGACACGTCACACGCCTCAGACACTTCAGGAATCGTCGCTTGGACATGCGATCTGATATACTCCTTTACTTCCTGGAATTTCGCTTCCAGCGCGTCCCGACATGCCATGCAGATCGGCGGTCCCGACACATAATTAAATAATTTCCCACATTTCCTGCAGTTTCTCGCGTTCATGCTGTTGTCCTCCTGTAATATAGTTTAGTCATAAACCATTACCGATTGCAAGAGTCACGAAATAAATGCGCTTAACTCCTGCCTTGCGCAGCTCATAACTCATTGTATCTATGGTACTGCCTGTCGTGTAGATATCATCGATAATAATAATCGTACTTAATTTTACATCATTATGACAGATTTTGAAAGCCCTTTTCAAATTATTTTGTCTGTTATAAACAGATAATTCTTTCATAGGCACCGTTTTGCGCACTCTTTTTATCAGATTTGTCTCTACCGGAATGCCCAGTCGCTTTCCCAACTCCTTAGCCAGCACCTCCGCCTGATTATATCCTCTCACTCTCCGCTTGGATGTATGAATCGGCACCGGGACCAACGCGTCCGGTCTGCAGCGTCTGATCCAATTCCCCAGTGACTGTTCCATACAGGCAGCATAATATGCCGCATATTCCTGTCTCCCTTTATATTTGAAACGGTAGACGGAATCCGATATACTGCGGTAAGAACAGAGCGCACGCCCTCTGTCAAACAGGTGCCTGTGCCGCATACAATCATGGCAATACTCCGTTTCCTCTTCTTCGAGTTTCTTGCCGCATTTCATGCAGTACGGTTCTTTAATATATTCAAATGCTTCCTTACATGTCTCGCAGACGAGACTTCCGAATGGGCTGACTGCCCGGTCACAGACGGGACATCTGCGCGGATAGATCAGATCCGTCAGCATCCCAAGAAATGTATTATTCATATAATTGTTCCTTTGTATCTTCTTACTTTACTGCCTTTTACGACAGCGGGATCAGTTCCCTGATCCGCTCCGCCAGCCCGGTATAGCGGAGGTTCTGATAATTGTTTTCCACCATTTCCCGCAGCGTTTTCCTGCTTCCCAGAATGGTCACACATCTTTTCGCTCTGGTCACACCCGTATAGAGCAGATTCCTATTAAAAAGCATCCTCGGTCCCGACAGGAGCGGCATGATCACCGCCGGATATTCGCTTCCCTGAGACTTGTGGATCGTTACCGCATAAGCAAGCTCTATCTCATCTAACTGCCCGTAGGCATAAGTGACCCGTCTGTGCTCATCGAATTCCACCACTATCTCCTGCACATACTCATTGATCTGCCGAATCGTCCCGATATCACCGTTAAAGATTCCGCTTCCCTTGTCAATGGGAATCCCGTATTTGCTTACCACTTCCCATTCCAGCTGATAGTTGTTCTTAATCTGCATGACCTTATCCTGCTCTCGAAACAGGATATCCCCCACCGCATACTCCTTCTTGTCATCGGAGGGCGGATTGAGATATCTCTGCAGGATGCCGTTGAGGGTCTCCACTCCTAACGCGCCTTTACGCATCGGTGTCAAAACCTGAATATCGTACGGCTCAGCTCCGACGTAGGGCGGAAGTTTCTCTGTAATCAACTGTATCATATGCTTGTAGATAACATTTATGTCATTTCTTTCCAAAAAAAAGAAATCGCGGCTCTTATTATCCAGCGCAAGCTCCTCGCCGGCATGAATGCGGTGAGCATTCCACACAATATCGCTCTCGCCCTTCTGCCGGAAAATTTTTTCCAGAATAACCGTGGGAATCCGCCCGCTGCTCATGATATCCTGAAGCACCTGCCCCGCTCCCACCGAGGGAAGCTGGTTGACATCCCCCACCATGATCAGTCTGGTTCCTACCGTAACCGCCTTAAGAAGCGACTGAAAGAGGAAAATATCTACCATAGACATCTCGTCCACAATGATCACATCCGCTTCCAGAGGATTCTCCTCATTGCGCTCAAA
>CAMWXF010000038.1 GCA_947178115.1 uncultured Lachnospiraceae bacterium | reverse complement strand
GCAGTCCGGCAATCAGCGTGATCGCCAGAAGAATTCCTGTATTTTTCATCATTTCTTTCATGCCTTCTCTCCTCCTTTACCAAATGCTTTCGGAAGAGTGATCTTCTCAATCAACGGTACCATCAGATTACCAAGGATGATCGCATAGGACACACCCTCTGCTGACGGACCGAACAGACGGAAGATTCCCGTCAAGATACCGAGCAGTATTCCGAACAGATATTGCCCGTTTTTCGTAATCGGCCTGGTCACATAATCGGTTGCCATGAAAAAAGCACCGAGCATCAGACCGCCGCCCGCCAGATGTGCGCTGATATACGCAAAATCCAGCCCATGTCCGCCGAAAATACTGATAAAAACAACAAAGCTCACTATGTAGCTGCCCGGAATCCGCAGATCAATCACTCCGAGCAGGATAAGGAAGCAGGCTCCGATCACGATTGCTATCATGGAAGTTTCACCGATCGTTCCCGCGGTTCTGCCGATCACCATGTTCAGTATGTCAACATCCACGCCGTTTTTCAAATCCGCCAGCGGTGTTGCACCAGTATATGCGTCACAGTCAAAATTCGTCATGATAGACGTGAACGAAATAAGCAAAAAGCATCTTGCCCCAAGCGCCGGATTCATAAAGTTCTGGCCCAGACCGCCGAACAGCATCTTCACCACCAGAATCGCAAACACGCCGCCCACCACGCCGATCCACCAAGGCGCAGATACCGGGAGATTCAGCGCCAGCAGCAGACCTGTCACTACCGCCGAATAATCACCGATCGTTACTTTCTTCTTACATATTTTCTCAAATATAAACTCTGTCAGCACTGTGGTTGCCACAGTCAGAACAATTGTTATCAGTGCGTCTAATCCGAAATTATAGATACCGAAACCTGCCGCCGGAAGAAGGGCGATCACTACGGCAAGCATGATATTGCCCGTTGACGTTTTGGATCTGACATGCGGATTAGAAGATACCTTCATTAAATCACTCATATCTTTGTATGTGCTCCTTTCTCCCTACTTTTTCTTCTTCGCAAGCTGTATCTTACGCATGGACTTGATAGACTGCGTCAGCGGTCTCTTCGCCGGACAGACGAAACTGCAGCACCCACACTCCACACATTCCATTCCCTCAAGCGCTAAGAATTCCTCTTCCGCGTAATTCTGCGCATAGACAGCTAATTTGTTCGGCACTAACCGGCTTGGACAGGCTTCTACGCAGCGTCCGCATTTTATACATGCGCTGGGCTCCATGCGTGACACATCGTCCTGCGTCAGGCACAGAAGCGCCGATGCCGTCTTTGTCGTAGGTACATCCAGATTAAAAATACCGAATCCCATCATCGGTCCGCCGGAGACAATCTTCACCGGTTCTGTCTTAAATCCTCCGGCTTCCTCGATCAGCTCATGATAATTCGTGCCGATCCGCACAATAAAATTGCATGGGTCCGCCACCGCATCACCGGTCACGGTAACAATACGATTCATCAAAGGTTTGCCTTCATACACGGCATGGTATATCGCCACAATGGTATCCACATTGTTGACAACACAGCCTGCATCCGCCGGAAGCATGGATGAATTAATGGCACGTCCCGTCGTCGCAAATATGATCTGCCGCTCGGCTCCCTGCGGGTACTTGGTTTTTAATGCCTTCACGCTGATACGAGGTTCATCCTTCGTCAGATTCTTTAATATTCCGATACAATCCGGCTTATTGTCCTCCACCGCCAGTATTCCTCGTGCATTCGGGAATAATTGCAGCGAAACCTTCAAGCCCTTGATCAGTTTCTCCGGTTCCTCTATCATTCTTCTATAATCAGATGTAAGATATGGTTCACACTCCGCACAGTTGGCAATTACATAGTCGATCTTGTCAGGCTCCTTAGGTGACAGCTTGATGAAAGTCGGGAACCCCGCACCTCCCATGCCGACTATGCCGGCCTCCTTTATGCATTCGATGATCTCTTCTCTTGTCATCTCCTCAAGCGGCTTGACTTCCGGATATTCCACTTCATCATACAATCCGTCATTCTCAATGATAATACTCATCACGTTATCGCCGGTAACCACCCGCCTCGGTTCAATGGATTTCACCGTACCGGACACCGTCGCGTAGATCGGTGCAGATACGAAACCACCCGCCTCGGCAATCTTCTGTCCCGTTAAGACATGATCGCCCTTCTCCACGATCGGCTTCGCCGGCGCCCCGATATGCTGCGATAAAGGATACACCAGATCACCCTTCGGCAGCACTGCTTTGATAGGCTTATCCTTTGACAATTCTTTGCCGTCATAGGGATGTATGCCGCCCTGAAATGTTAATTTCGCCATTCTTCGCCCCTCTTTCCTTATGGTATCGTTCAATTCCTATATCTGCCGGCCATCAGTTACAATATCACACCGATAAGCATTGTATACAGGAATAATTCTCTTCTGACACAACCTACTTATAAATATACTATTTTTCGACGAAAAAAACTACTGCTATTTCAAAAAATATGTTAGTATATACCTAAGTTATTTGCAGTAGGAGAACATTATGCGGACAATTAATCAAACCTTAGAAAACTTTACCATACAATACCCCTTAGAGCGAATCGCACCGCTTGATAAACTGCTGTTTATCGACATCGAAACGACAGGATTTACCGCCAAGAGTTCCTCGCTCTATATGATCGGTGCCGCTTACAATTACGCAGGCTGCTGGCATATCAAGCAGTGGTTTGCAAAAAATTATGATGAAGAACGGGCGCTTCTTACAGATTTCTTTTCTTTTGCCGCAGATTACACTCATTTGATTCATTTTAACGGTAATAATTTTGATCTGCCCTATCTTCTGCAAAAATGTGAAATACAGCAGTTATCATATAATTTTGACAATTTTGAAGGTATCGATCTCTATAAAAGGATCTCGCCCTACAAATTCTTCCTGCATACGCCTAACTGTAAGCAGAAAACGCTGGAGGAACTGATGGGCATCGACCGGGAAGATGTTTACAACGGCGGTGAATTGATCGGATTGTATCATGAATATGTGAAAAATCCTTCGGAAGAAATATATCAAGCTCTCCTGCTCCATAACAGTGATGATATGAAGGGTATGCTGCAGATTCTGCCGTTGCTCGCTTTCTACGATCTTTTTAACGTTCCGGTCAAAGCAAAGAAAGTACAGTCAAACCGTTATGTCGATTATCACGGGCACGACAGGCAGGAGCTCCTGATGAAACTGGAACTTCCCACACCGCTTCCGTTTACGATCTCGAATCTGTCAAACGGCTGCTATTTCAGCGGAGAGCTGTCAGAAGGTATCCTGAAAGTGCCGGTCTATGAAGAAGAAATGAAGTATTTCTATTCGAATTATAAAGACTACTATTATCTTCCCGAAGAAGATGTAGCGCTGCATAAGTCTGTTGCTTCTTTCGTAGATAAGGAACATCGTGTGCAGGCCGGTGCCGCCAATTGCTATACGCGCAAATTCTCCACCTACCTGCCGCAATGGGATATCTTCACGGAACCTTTCTTCAAACGGGATTATAAGAGCAAAGATCTTTTCTTTGAATTGACTGATGAGATGAAAACAGACAGGGAACTGTTCTCCCGCTATGCGCAGTATCTGCTCGGGAGGATGGCGAAAACCTATTAATAAATCGAACTTCGTTCGATTGCGAGCTTCTCTCGATTGCGAGATTTGCTTCGCAAACTTGAAAAATAAGGGACGCTTCCGCGGAAGCATCCCTTTAAATTTCTTACATCGGTTTCTGATAGAAGAAAGAATTCTTTCTGTCGAAGCCAACATCCTTATGATTAATAATCTGCTCGGTGCTGCCGATAAACAGATATCCTCCCGGCTTAAGACTCTTCTGGAACTTACGGAAGACTTCATCCTTAGCTTCCTCCGTAAAATAAATTAACCCGTTACGGCAAACAATCAGATGATAGTCAGTCGGATATGTATCTTTCAACAGATTATGTTCTTTAAACTCTACTCTGGACTTCACCTCATCGGAAATCTGATAAGACGGTCCGATCTTCGTGAAGAACTTCTTCTTCAAATCAGCCGGAACACCGATCACGCTCTTCTCCGAGTATAATCCAGCCTTAGCCTTCGCAATAACCTGCTTATCTAAGTCCGTTGCGTAAATCTTAATCTGATTCATCGGCAGATGCTTGGATAATGCCATTACAAGAGAATAAGGCTCATCACCCGTAGAGCACGCTGCACTCCAAATCTTAAGATTATTTCCGTAGCGCTTGATCAGATCGGGGAATATATCCTGATCCAACAGTTTCCATTGATCCACGTTACGATAAAATTCAGACACATTGATCGTCAGATAGTTTACGAACTCATCAAACATATTGCGGTCTGCTTTCAGAGACGCTATATATTTGTCATAACCTACAATCTTGTTTTTTGCAATCAGCGTATCGATTCGACGTTTCATCTGCTTCTCTTTATAAGCATTCAAATCAATTTTCGTCAAATCAAAGACTGCTTTCTTGAAATACTCATAATCGTATGCCATAATCCCCACCGCCTATTAATGATATTATAGTTTATACTGTGCCTCTGTCTCTGTCTCTTCTTCGGCATTTTCACCGGAAATCACTGCGTCAATATCTACGGAAACAACATCTGCGTTATCATCCTCAGCCTTATTCTCATCAGGTTCGGGTGCAAGCATTGCCTTGATGCTTAAGCTGATCTTCTTATCTTCCTCATTGAAATCAACGACTTTCGCTGTTACCTCTTCTCCTGTCTTTAACACATCGGAAGGTTTCTCAATGTGTTCCTTAGAGATCTGAGATACATGCAGCAGTGCGTCAATACCGGCTTCTAATTCAATAAATGCACCGAAATCCGTCATACGTGCAACCTTACCGGTTACCACATTACCTACCGCATATTTATCAGCGGCACCTTTCCACGGATTCTGATCTTCAAACTTAAGGCTGAGCGCGATCTTCGTACCGGAGATTTCCTTAATCAGCACTTTCACAACATCGCCGACTTTAAATACTTTCTTCGGATTCTCCACTCTACCCCATGACATCTCGGAGATATGAAGCAGTCCGTCACATCCGCCCAGATCAATAAATGCGCCGAAATCTGTCACATTCTTCACTGTGCCTTCCACGGTATCGCCTGCCTTGATCGTCTCGAACAGCTTCTTCTGCAGTTCGGCCTTCTCCGCCATGATCAACTGCTTTCTGTCACCGATATATCTTCTTCTCTTCGGATTATACTCACTGATTACAAACTCGATTTCCTGTCCCGCATATTTGGTCAGGTCTTTTTCGTAAGTATCGGATACAAGGCTTGCCGGAATAAAGATTCTCACTTCCTCCACGACAACGCTTAAACCTCCGTCAAGCACCTGTGTTACCTTCGCCTTTAATACTTCATTGTTATTATATGCTTCTTCAATCCGCTTATTGCCTCTGTCTGCGGCGAGACGCTTGTAGGTAAGAAGAACTTGTCCCTCACCGTCATTTACCTTGAGCACCTTAACTTCCATGGTATCTCCTGGCTTAGCAATGGTTGTCAAATCAACATTAGGTTCGTTTGTATATTCGTTTCTGGTGAGAACACCATCTGATTTATATCCGATGTTGAGAATGATCTCTTCCGGCTTCACATCAATAACGGTACCTTCAACAACCTCTCCTGTGTGTATTGTCTTTAATGATTCTTCTAACATTTGTTCAAAAGTTAATTCTGACATAATTTTGAACCTCCTCGATAATATTGTTTGGGGTAGACGCCCCTGCTGTAATACCCACCAGTCGGACAGATTTAGGTAAATCCAAATGCAAGTCGTCAAGTGTCTGTATAAAATACGTGTTTGGACACTCCTGCATACAGATCTCATATAGCTTCCGTGTATTAGAACTATGTTTACCACCTATTACTATCATAACGTCGACCTCAGCGGCTATCTCTCTAGCCTCTGTCTGTCGCACTTCCGTAGCGTTACATATAGTATTCACAACACTAACATTGTACCCTTTTTCCATGAAAATTTCAACCATATCTTGAAATTTATTGTAGTTAAATGTCGTCTGGGAAACAATACAGATTTCCTCGCCCTGCCCGCAGACAAAATTTTGTGCCTCTTCAAGCGACCCAATGACCGTTGCCGGGTCCTTCGACCAGCTCATGATTCCTTCTACTTCCGGATGTCCGGCATTGCCGATAATCACGATTTTTTTGCCGGCTCTGCTCTCTGTGTCTACAATGTTATGAATGCGTTTCACGAAAGGACATGTAGCATCCACGCACTCCAGACCCTGCGCTTCTATCATCTCACAGACCTTTTGCGGCACGCCGTGGGCTCGTATCACTACGGTTCCTTCCGTAACCCCTGCAAGCTGTTCTTCCGACTCGATCACATGCACGCCTTTTTTCTCTAAATCTTTTACCACTTCTTCATTGTGGATGATGGGACCGTATGTATAAATCGGTTTTCCTGTATCGACCTGTTCATATACCTGCTCGACTGCTCTCTTAACCCCGAAGCAGAATCCCGCATGCTCTGCCAAAATCACTTCCATAATTGAACCTTTCTGTTTGTTCTTTATGTTACACCAGCGCAATGACCGTCTCCACCACTTCATCAATCGTCATATAAGAGGAATCTATCAGCGTAGCATCCTCCGCCTGCCTGAGCGGAGAAAGCTCTCTGGTCATATCCTGATGATCCCGCTCTATAATATCCTTCTCGATCGTATCCAGATCACTGGCAATCCCTTTATCCGCCAATTCTTGATAACGTCTTTTGGCCCGCACCCTGCTGTCGGCTGTCAGATAGACTTTCACCTGTGCATGGGGCAGCACGCATGTGCCGATATCTCTGCCGTCCATCACTACATCCTTGCTGGCTGCCAGTTTATGTTGCAGCTCCACCATTTTCTTGCGGACATTGGGGTTGGGACTGCTGACAGATGCCATATTCCCCACCTCTTCCGTTCTGATCAGTCCGTTCACATTCTCGCCGTTTAAATATACGATCTGCTCTCCATTCTCATATCCAATGGATATGTCCGCCTCCGCGCACTTCTCATTGATCCCGTCCGTATCCGACGGCGCTATATGTTCTCTGAGCAGATACAATGCCATAGCGCGATACATGGCACCCGTATCTACATATATGTATCCCAGCTTCTTCGCGATTTTCTTCGCGATCGTACTCTTTCCTGCACCGGCAGGCCCGTCAATGGCAATATTAACGCTCATACCTTGTTTCCTCGTCTTTCTTTGTTCTATGTATTCCGCTTCTCTCCATAATGCTGCGGTCATTATTCTTTCTTCTCTCATCAATATCTCATTCGTCTGTCTGGCTTTCTACAGTGTCCGGTATACTACTCCCTGCCAGATGTCCCGTGGACCATGCGATCTGCAGATTAAATCCGCCGGTGACCGCATCCAGATCCAGCAGCTCTCCAGCAATATACAGCCCTTTCACCAGCTTGGATTCCATCGTGGACGGATTCACTTCTTTTACTTTGATACCGCCTTGTGTGATGATTGCTTCCGTGTAATCCCGAAGCCCGCTCACGTGCATCATAAGAGCTTTTGTGACCGTTGTAAGCCGATCCCGCTCCTGTCTTGTAATCTCATGGATTTTCTTCTCCCCTCCGATCCCCGACAAGTCAATCATGACCGGTGTCAGTTTGGAAGGATACAGGCTTCCTATCACATTCTTCAACTGTTTGTTCGGATTCTGTTCAAATTCACGCAAGATCCTTTTATCTAACTGTTCTGCCGTAAGCGCCGGTTTCAAGTCAATCGTGACCGTAACAGCCTCTTTATCCTTACATTTATTATAATAACTGCTGGCAGACAGTACAAGCGGCCCGCTGATTCCGAAATGGGTAAACAGCATCTCCCCGAATCCCTGCCAGATTTTTTTCTTACCGCACGTCATAGTCAGCGTGACGTTTTTCAGGGACAGCCCCTGCAGCCGGCTGCACCATGACTCCTCTATCTCCATCGGCACAAGCGCCGGGGTACACTCCTTCACTGTATGGCCAAGCATTCCTGCCATCCGGTACCCGTCCCCGGTAGAACCGGTTGTGGGATAAGACAAACCGCCCGTGGCTAATACCACTGCTTCGGCATGCAGGCATCTGCCGTCCGCCAACAACACGCCCGTTATCTTTTCTTCCTCTGTCAACACTTCTCTGACTGTAGTGTACAGTCGCACCTCGACACCTTTTTGTCGCAGAAGCCGCTCCAGCGCGGCTATGATATCGGAAGAGTGATCCGATACCGGAAAGACCCTCTCCCCCCGCTCTGTTTTCAGCGGACAGCCTGCCCTCTCAAGTAGTTCCATCACCTGCATATTGTCAAAATCCGAAAACGCACTATATAAAAACTTAGGATTGCTCACCACATTCGCAAAAAGCTTGTCCTTCTCACAGGCATTAGTCACATTGCAGCGCCCTTTGCCCGTAATAAAAAGCTTCTTCCCAAGTTTCTCATTCTTCTCCAACAGCACAACCTTGTGCCCGCGCTCTGCGGCGGCGTACGCCGCCATCATACCGGCCGCGCCGCCGCCTATTACAATCACACTGCTCATATTTCATCCATTCCGAATCCCTGATTCATTCGTTCCTTAATCGTCTTTCTTACGCAGGGAATAATTCAACATCGGCTCCTCATCGATGAAGTTGATCTCATCATTCAAATATACCTGATAATTGTTCCACGCCTCTTCCAGATTCTTCAGATTAGTCTTTACTTCTTCCGGCCGTTTCAAGCACATAGCCACCACCAAGGCATTGATCACGCTAAGGGGCGCCACCAGCGAATCCACGATGGAAACCATATCGCTTCTGGCCAGAAGATTACAGGATGAATACAGGTTCATCGGTGAATGTACCGAATCCGTAACCGTGATCACCTTGGCGTTTCTGTCGTTGGCAAACTCCATCGCCTTTAAGGTACGCATGGAATATCTGGGAAAGCTGATGCCGATCATGGCATCCTGCTCATCGATGCGGATCATCTGCTCAAACGTCTCCGACACACTTGTCGTCTTAAGCAGGATCACGTTGCCGCGGATCATATTCAGATAGAAGTGCAGAAAATCTGCCAGCGGTTCACAGCTCCTGACACCCATCACATAGACATTTTTCGCCTCCAGTATGATATCCACCGCCGTCTCGAAAGCCACCGGATCAAGACTGTGTATCGTATCCTGCAGTTTCTCTATGTCCGCCTCCAACACCGAAGTTAATATTTCGGACTGCGTGCTCTTCCCGTACTTGGCACCGATCTTCTGGACGGAGTTGATCTTGTTCTGTACCCAGTCCTCCAGATCGCGCTGGAATTCCGGATAACCGTTATAGCCGATGAACATCGCATAGCGAACCACGGTGGACTCACTGACGCCTACCGTCTCTCCCAGCTTGGCAGCGGTCATAAATACCGCCTGATCATAATGATCATAAATAAACGCGGAGATTGCCTTCTGACCCTTACTCATTTTGCCGTAATGCTCATTGATCCTTGTTATAATATCATAACGATTCTGTATCACCATCTTCTATCGCAATATACCCTTCCCGTCTGCTGTGCCGTTACTGTTTCATTTCTATACCGATCTGTCATTCCGATATCTGCCGTCAATGCCCGCTCCGGACAATTCACAGCATATTGCTACACGTTCAGAAATGCTTTATAGGATTCTTCCAGCAGTTTAACCGTATCTTCTTCCTGCAAATCATAATCGCCGGTAAGCGACATACATGCCGATCCGTGAATGAAGATCCACATTCTCATAAACATTCCGCTGGGATCCTTGCAGCCGTAGAACTTGGCATTGTTGATCTCCTTGACCACCGTTGCGTTCTCTCCGTTTAAAAGGTCATACAGACTCTTGCCGTGCCGGTCTTCCTCCATAAACAACAGCTTGAAAAGCTGCTGTTCTTCCTGCGCAAACCGGATATAAGCAAGTCCCATATTAACAAAAGGCGTATCGCTCGTCTTCGGGAATTTGTTGTAATAATCATTAAAAAAACTGATCGCCTTATTGTACAGATCCTCACCCAGCTCATCCATGTTCTTGTACACCCGGAATATCGGCTGCGTAGAACAGCCTGCCTTAGCCGCCAGTGTTCTGGCGCTCACATGCGAAAAGCCATTCTGTCTGGTCATCTGAAATGCCGCATTTAATATTTCATCCTTTGTGATCGTCTCTTTTCTTGCCATAAGATATACCCTCTCTCGTATCGTAAATAT
>CAMWXF010000037.1 GCA_947178115.1 uncultured Lachnospiraceae bacterium | reverse complement strand
TATGGCACGCTATGACAGACTTGTGGGCAGCAACCAGAAAATTAACGATATCATTGAAATCAGAGGGCTTAAGATTGACAAGACAGCGAGAAGAGTCTATGTGGATGGTGAGGAGAGAATTTTCACCACGAAGGAATTCGACCTCCTGACTTTCTTAGCGGAGAATCCGAACCATGTATATTCTAAAGAGGAATTGTTCCGTGAGATCTGGGATATGGATTCCATCGGGGATATCGCTACGGTCACGGTGCATATTAAGAAGATTCGCGAGAAGATTGAATTTGATACCGCGAAGCCGCAGTATATCGAGACGATCTGGGGTGTGGGATATCGTTTTAAGATCTAGTATGATCCACTTTAATTGCCTTAATGTTTCACGCTTAAAGTGAGTCATAGTAATATTGTGCAGCAGGCTGAGAGAAAGGCATGTATATTAGTATGAATACGGAGAGAATCCTCTACGAGGATAATGATATAATCGTGTGTCATAAGCCGGCGGGGATCGCGACGCAGACTGCCAGAGTCGGACAGGCTGATATGGTGAGTGAGATTACGAACTATCTGTTGCGCCCGGAGCATGGCAGGGGCAAGGGTAGACTGCGGGAAGATGGCGGGCAGCAAAGTGAAGGTGGAAGATGGCAGGACAATGCTTCACAAGCGATCCCTTATCTGGGTGTCGTTCATCGCCTTGATCAGCCGGTGGAAGGTATTCTGGTATTTGCGGGAAACAAGCGTGCAGCCGCCGAACTGAGCAGACAAATTGCGGAGAACCGCATGGAGAAATATTATTATGCGGTAATCTGCGGACAGGAGCGGACCGACGGCGGCAGGCTGGAAGACTATCTGGTAAAAGATAATCGGACCAATATTTCCCGTATTGTGCCGCCGGAGGTTAAGGGCGCTAAGAAGGCAGTGCTGGAATATGAGATTCTGACTCGGAAAGCAGAGATTGCTCTTGCGAAGATCCATCTCTACACCGGCAGGCATCATCAGATCAGGGTGCAAATGAGCCATGCAGGGATGAGCCTTCTGGGTGATTACAAATATGCCGATGCGCAGACGGTAAGAATATCGGAGCAGATGCGTGTTAAAGAAGTTGCGCTATGTGCCTGTCAATTATCTTTCCGACATCCGCGGACAGGGAAAAGGATGGATTTTAAGATCAGACCGGAGGGAAAAATTTTTCAGACAGAAGAATTTGAGCCCTATTATCCGTAAAAACATCGAGTTGTACAGAGGATTATACGCTGTCGGTAATCGGTTAGGCATATAACAGCCGTATAACATATTGAAAATATAATATAATATAGCAGTAGGAAACAAGAGGAACAGAGTACAAAATCTCTGTTTCTTTTTACGTTACAGGAAGGTGTATCGATAATTATGAATCTGCAGTCTATCTGGAATCATAAACTGATCAGAATATGTATCATCCTTGCAGGAGTCTGGTTTTTCTTCCGATATATATTTACATTAATCGCACCTTTTGTGCTGGCATTTCTTCTGATTACTTTTTGTTATCCGCTGTTACAGCGCATTCAGCGGCGGATTCCGATCAAGAAGAAATTTCTGGCGGTGGGAATCATACTGCCCCTGCTCCTTCTGATCATGGGAATCTTGTGGGTTATTATGATACTGGGCGGCAGACAGTTGGAGGGACTTCCGGCATTCTGCACACAGGTGGGGGAGAAGCTGGAGCTTTTCTTCCATCAGTGCTGCTGCGGACTGGACGGCAGATTCGGATGGGACGGACAGCAGATTGAACAGTTTGTAATCGAGCAGATGACTGTTGTCATGGAGAATGTGCAGATACAGGTAATGCCACAGATTATATCTTCTTCTTATAACTGCTGTAAGGGAATCTTTGCGGCGATCGGTTTCCTCGCTATTACGTGTATTGCAGCCTTTTTATTGGAAAAGGAATATGCCGACATTGTCGAGACATTGAAGGGATCGGAAGAACTGCGGTTAGTCTGGACGGTAATAGAAGGTGTTATGACTTATATTATTACTTTTATTAAGGCGCAGGGAGTAATCTTATTAATTATCAGCGTGCTGTGCAGTATCGTGCTGAGCGTGGCAGGGGTAGCCGGGGGAATCCTGTTTGGGATTCTGGCAGGAGTGATGGATGTACTGCCCTTTATCGGGACAGGTATTGTGCTTGTGCCGTTATCCTTATGGCAGATGCTGAACGGACAGTACGGGAGGATGACAGTGTGTCTGGTTCTGTACGGGATATGTATTCTGACAAGAGAGCTGTTAGAGCCGAAGCTGATCGGCAGGCAGATCGGTGTAGCGCCTGTCTTTATGCTGTCAGCGGTCTATGCGGGTATAAGACTGTTTGGCGTCGGCGGAATTATTAAAGGACCTCTGGCACTTATTGTTGTCGTGGAAATATGGAAAATTATGAATGCGAAACAGAGAGAGTTTGACGAAAAAGGGGTGTTGGATTATGATTAAAAAAGTGGAGTTTTATTGTGACATGCATTGAACAAGACAGATATTAAAATCGGATGAAAAGAACGGAACGAAATTGTATTGAATCAGAACAGACAAATGCGGAACAATTAGCGGAAGATTTGCCGGAGTCGGACGCGGTGATGGCGGAGAGTGAAAAGGGTGGCTGGCACACGGATATCTGCCAAGGGATTATGATGGCATATTTCCTTGTGATGGTGTTGATATACCCTTTCTATGCGCCGGGCGGCTATACACTGATCGGTGATGTGAAGTATGAGCTTTTCCGAAACATCAGCTTGACAACGATTGCGGTGATGGCAGTCGTCATTGTGGCAGCGGTTTTGTGCCGGCGGGATGGGCACTGGCTGGTAAAGCATTATCAGACGATGTCTGTCACGGACTGGTTTGCCTACGGGTATTTTGTCGCGGTGATGCTGTCGTATCTCGGCTCTGCTTATAAGGAGGATGCGCTCTGGGGAGTGGAGGGATGGTACATGGGAACCGTCACGCAGATGATATTTGTACTGCTCTATTTCTTTTTCTCCCGTTATTTTTATCAAAACAGAGGTTGGATCGAGGTATGGCTGGCGGCATCGGCGGTGGTATTTCTGTTGGGAATCTGCAATCGGTATTCTGTCTATCCGATCGTGATGGAGGGACAGACAGATACATTTATTTCTACGCTTGGTAACATCAATTGGTTCTGCGGTTACTGGTCTGTGGCGGCATCGATCGGAATCGCATGGTATTGGTGCAGCGCCGGCGGGTGGGCTCGTCTGCCTGCAGGTATTTATAGTATGATTGCTATGCTCAGTGGTGTGACGCAGGGCAGTGACAGTGCATATCTTGTTTTTGCTATAATATTTATTGTTTTGTTTCTGTTATCGTTTCATAACGGTCATAAGATGTATCGCTTTCTGGAGCTGTGCATGATGTTTGCCGTAAGTTGCCGGTTAGGGCGGGTTCTGCGATATATCCCGGCACTGGATTATAATTACGAACCGGCAGACGGAGGATCGCGTATTACTGCGGCGCTGTTTGACGGCAATGTCATACTGTGGGCACTTGCAATTCTTATACTATGTTATGGACTGCTTCGTGGATTGGACAGGGCTTCTTATATTTTTGCGGGCAGCAAGGCGGACGGTTCTGCCAGCACGGGTATTTGGCGTCTGTTGCGAGGACCTTATATGGGAAAGCACAGGCAGAGGGGCGTTGTCGCGGTAGGTGTGAGTGTTGTATTATTCTGTGTTGTAACTGCTTATCTGTTTCACAACGGTATTCTTCATGTCAGGGGAGCGGCAGGGACAGCGGAGGAAGAGAGCGGGTTCCTGCTTATCTTTAACGAAGACTGGGGAAACGGCAGAGGAGCCGCGTGGAATTGTGGTATCGACGCGTACCGGAACATGGATACACTACATAAGGTTGTGGGCATAGGACCGGATTGTTTCGCGGATTATGTGTATGACGTGCCCATGCTGGCGCAGAGGCTGGCGGACAGCTTTACCAATCAACGGCTGACTAATGCGCATAATGAGCTGCTTACACAGCTTGTCAATGTGGGAGCGATTGGTTTTCTGTGCTATCTGGGACTCTTTCTGAGCGCGTTCCTAAGATGTATGCGCAGGGCGGATAAACAGCCGCTTCTGTATATGTGCGCGGTGGGCATATTGGCGTATGCGGTACACGGTATGGTCAGTTTTCAGCAGGTGCTCAATACGCCTTATATTTTTATCGTCATGGGGATCGGGGAACGGCTCTGTCGAAGTATGGCCAAGCGTGCGGAAGACGGGTTAACAGAAACGTGGGAAAAGTGATGTATGAGCAATAAGATTGTAAAGAATGATCAGAAGAAAGATTCTGCGGGTACCGGAGTTCAAGTCACAGGGCAGATCATAGAGTATTTGCTGGCCATAGTATTGATTATTCTGTGCACCGCAGTACCCTTCTACGCTGCGGATGGTTATCATCAGATCGGCAACGCGAAATTCGCAGCATACCGGACTGTCATGATTGGCGGCGGTGCGGTTTTGCTTATGGCAATGATACCGTACGGTTTTTTTCGGGTAAAAGAACATAGAAGACCGCAAATATCCGTCACGGACGGATTTGTGCTTGCATATTTGATATTATCGGGAATATCTGTAATTTCCGGAGGATTTTATCAGGATGCCCTGTGGGGATATACCGGATGGAACATGGGATTGATGTCGCAGATTAGTTTCGTGCTGCTCTATCTTATGCTATCCCGATTCGGCAGATACTACCGCCTGATATTGACGGTGTTATGCATGGCGGCCGGCATTGTCTACGGGATCGGAATTCTGCACAGACTACTGATCGATCCCATCGGTTTCTATGACGGATTGTCTTATGGGCAGAAAGCACAGTTCTTATCCACTCTGGGGCAGGCGTCTTGGTATGGGAGTTTTCTTGGCGTGACGCTGCCGGTCGGCATCGGTGTGTTTCTGCACACGGATCGGAAAGAATGGCTGTGGGCAGGCGGTTTGTTTACTGTGCTCGGTTTCTGTACGCTGGTGACCCAGAACAGCGACAGCGCTTATTTTGCACTGGCAGGCGCGCTGATTCTGCTACTTGTGACAGTGGCCGGAGAGAGGGCAAAGATGTGCCGGTTTATGGGTGTGCTTACGCTCTTCTTTGCTTCGGGAAAGATTATGGCGGTTCTTGTAGGGATTCGTCCGAACCCGGAGCTGAAGGTGGATTTTGTGACAAGGCTGATGTGGGATTCGTGGATTACATGGTTTTTGTTTGGGATTTGTCTGGCTGTTACGGTTCTGCTGTATGCCATGGGGATACAGGACATGGACCGATGTTATCCGGTGGACTTGATGAGAAGGGCAGGGCAGATCGTACCGGTTGCAGCTGCGGCCGCAGTTTTGGGCATTGTGCTTGTGGTCGGTCTGCAGGCGCGAGGTATGCTGCCGCAGGCGGTATCCGACCGGCTGGCGGATGTCTCATATTTTAACTGGAATGACGACTGGGGAAACGGCAGGGGCAGGATATGGCGCTTCAGCGCGAAGCTTTTTGCAGAGGAAAAGGTCGTGCATAAGCTTTTCGGCGTGGGACCCGACTGTTTTCATTCTTATGTCAATGCGCATTATAATGAGGAAGAGGAATTGCTGTGGGGTACGAAGCAGCTGACGAATGCCCATAATGAGTGGCTGAATATACTTATTAACGGCGGAATTTTCGGAGCGGCGGCATATCTGGGCATTTATGTGACAGAGATCAGACGGCTTATGTACGTGCATCGACGGGAGGTTATGGCGGCGGGAATCGCGGCGGCGATAGTGGCGTATATGTGCTATAACTTCTTCTGTTATCAGCAGGTGCTCTGTACGCCGTTTGTTTTTATCTGCATGGGAATCGGAGAGTATATTTTGAGGCAGTCAGAAAAAAGAAAGGTACGGTTATAAGTATGGGAAAAAATATTCTGGTTATCGGCGGTACAAGGTTTTTCGGGATTCCGATGGTTCATAGACTGTTGGCGGACGGTCATCATGTGACGATAGCGACCCGCGGCAGGAGCGGAGATGACTTCGGTGATTCGGTAGAACGGATTATCATGGACCGCTCAGATGCAGAGAGTATGCGCAGGGCACTTGCGGGGAAGTACTTTGATGTTGTTATAGATAAGATTGCTTACTGCTCCAATGACATCAGATCAATTATGGAAGTGATCGACTGTGGCTGCTATCTCTATATGTCAACAACAGCGGTATATCGGCCGAAGCATATGGACACGGTGGAAGAGGATTACGACGGGGCGGATGAAAATCTGATCTGGTGCGACAGGGCGGACTTTCCGTATGACGTGATTAAGAGACAGGCGGAGTGCGCGCTGCGTGTGTGCTATGATGACAGGAATTGGATGGCCGTACGCTATCCTTTCGTGATCGGCAGGGATGATTATACGAACCGTATGCTGTTCTATGTGGAACATGTCATGAAGTCGCAGCCCATGTATATTGACAATATTGATGCGCAGATGGGCTATATACGCTCCGATGAGGCGGGAGAGTTTCTGGCTTATCTGGCGGGCATGGATGATATGGCATGCGTTGCTGATCTGTCCGGTGATCATGGGTCTGCGGACCCGACGGCACAGTTGTCTGTCAAAGCTGTCAACGGATGTTCCGCCGGTACGATCTCACTTCGGGAGATTATTGACTATGTGGAAAAGAAAACACACACGCGGGCGGTTCTGGACAGCGCGGGAGATCCGGCGCCCTATAACGGCGAGCCGAGCTACAGTATCAATACGGATCGGGCACAGAAGCTGGGATTTCAGTTTACAAGACTGCATGACTGGATCTATGAGTTGATCGATTATTATATTGAGATCGTGGAGAAAAAGGAGATTTTCGCCCATTTCCTGCCGGAACGGGAAATTCTGTCGGTCAAACCGCACGGCAGCGGGCATATCAATCACACTTTTCTCGTGACGACAGAGGGTGGACGTAAGTTTATCCTGCAGAAAATCAATACAGAGATTTTCCGCAATACGGATGAGCTGATGGAAAATATTGTGAATGTGACTGCCTATCTTCGGGAGAAAATCATTCAAGCGGGCGGTGATCCCGAGCGGGAGACTATGACCGTGATTCCGACCGTGGCTGGTACATCATACTACACCGATGCGCAGGGACAGGACTGGCGGGTCTATCTCTGCATTGAGCATATAACGACTTTAGACCGGGTGGAGCGGAAAGAAGATTTCTATGAGAACGGTCGTGCTTTCGGATGTTTTCAGGCGATGCTGGCGGATTATCCCGCCGAAACGCTGCATGAGACGATTCCCGATTTTCACAATACGCCGAAACGTTATCAGGATTTTGAACGGGCGGTGGAACAGGACGTGTGCCGCAGAGCGGACAGTGTGGTGGAAGAGATCAATTTTATCAGAGCGCACAGGGATGAGATGTCCGTTCTTACGGACATGCAGAAACGGGGCGAGCTGCCGCTTAGAATTACGCACAATGATACGAAGCTTAACAATATTTTGCTGGATGAGCAGACCCATGCGGCGGTCTGCATCGTGGATCTGGATACGATTATGCCGGGATTGTGCGCCTATGACTTCGGGGATGCGATCCGTTTCGGAGCCAGTACCGCGGCAGAAGATGAAACGGATGTGAGTAAAGTGTCTCTTTCACTGGAATTATACGAAGCGTATGCCCAGGGCTATCTGGCAGGGTGCGGTACCAGTCTGACGGAGAAAGAGATCGAGACGCTTCCCATGGGCGCTAAAATCATTACGCTGGAGCAGGGCATGCGTTTCCTGACGGACTATTTGCAAGGGGACATCTATTACCATACGGAGCGGGAAGGACAGAATCTGGACCGCTGTCGGACACAGCTTGCGCTTGTGGCGGATATGGAACGGAAGTGGGAGCGGATGGAGATAAGTTAAGCGAAAGCACTTGATTTTTTTTATAGGGGGGGGGTAGAATGGGCTTACGTGTCTTTATATTGCGTAGTAACCCAATAACAGACAAATCATATAAGGAGGACAGAGAATGGGTAAGATAACAAAGCTATATCAGACCAGACGGATTCTGGCCATGATCTTAGCAGTAACAATGGTTGTCAGCATGATTCCGTCAACGGCTCTTGCGGCACCCGGCAGTGACGGGGTGCAGACCGTGGAGAACGATGCGGCAGTGCAGGCGACCGAAGGAACGGAGGAAGATTCATCGACAGATGCGACAACGGTTGGCGATGATAACATGGCGGCAGGCACGGAGGAGATTGTAACCGGAGCTGATGATACGGCGGCGGATACGGGAGCTGATGTAACCGGCGCCGACAATGCGACAGCAAATACAGGAGAAAACGCATCCGGCAGCAATGCGGCAGCGGACGCAGACAATACGCCGGCTACAGTGGATGAGCCGGCACCCCGCGCGGAGAAACCGGTATACGAGATCGTTACGGATGATCTGGAGACGAAAGCTGTTTATACGGGATATTCTGTATTTGATCTGGGCAGCGTACAGCTTAAGAAGACGGAAAACGGTAACTCTGAGATGGAACCTGCGTTGGATGTAGGCGTGACTTATGCATGGAAGGTGCAGGGTGCGGACGGGAACTATACCGCTATGGCAACAGGCGAGGAACCGATTAATGCGGGAACTTATGAACTCACTTTATCCTATCCGGCAGTCACGGATGTGCACGATGGCGCGGAGAAGAAAGTGACCTGTGAGATCACGAAGGCGCCTGTAAAAATCCTGGTTGGTGATTATGAAGACGGAAGGATTATGGTAGCGCCGGGCACACTGAAGGAGACGGTAAAGCCAGTGATTGGCCGTGTTGAATCGGCACAGAATGCCATTAGTGAGGAGGATCTGGTGCTGACCGTGGTTGGAGTCAGAGACGCGATAACCGGTACGGAGATCAAGAACGGAACCAAATTAAAGAAAAACGGCGACTATGTCATAGATATTACGCCGGACTTTAAGGCGGATGCCGCTGCAGACCGCAAGGCAGTCTATGCGAATTATGAGTTAGAGTCTTTTACCGCGGATATTGTGGTAACGGATCTGATTCATACGATAGTAGAGGTCAAATTAACAGATAAGTGGAAACCGGATGAGGAGACCGAGGCAACTTCGATAACGGCCAAAGTGTATGATGGAAAGCCGGCGGAAGCACCGAAGCTCACGGATGATTATACATACGTGGTAAAATACTATGATGCAGCTTCCGATGATTATGTGGAACTCAAGGGTCAGGATGACAAGGCAGTTCCGGTAACCGGAGAGTGGGCGGAATATCCGGGATGCGAGTTGGATCAGGACGGCAAGGTAATGCCGCCGACAGATGCCGGCAGTTATACTTATTATGTGGTTTATGCAGGCGAAGAGGGAATCTATGCAAAGAGCAACGATGAGATTGATGTAGAGATCGAACCGGCGATGCTCACGGTAGAGGCAACAAATAAGGAATCGCTGAAGGTTCTGGAAGGCACGACCGCGCAGGAAGTGCTGTCTAAGATTACCTATAAGGTAACGAAGGTGACGAATAAAGACGGCAAGGAAACCACCGAAGATGTTACCAAGGCAATGAAGGCAGGCAGTGTCTGGGGAACCGGATTCGATGATTCCAATGTGAGCCAGATCTATGAGCCTCTATTCACACTGCAGGAATCGGAGGACAGCAGCAGTTGGAAGAATATAGATGATGCGGGCTACAGGTTAGATGCTGATAAGAAGTACCGCGTTATTTATGACGGAAAGAAGGCAATCTATAACGCAAACGGCACTTACAGCCACAGAACGGATGTCAATGACGATTCCAATATCAACGGCGTTGACTACAATTATGAGACAGATACTACACCTACAGCAGCTGATAAGGCGATTGCGGTCGAGGTGACTCCCGGTGCGGAGGTGGAGATCGATATCACGAAGCTGCTCGGTGATAAGAAGGGTGCTTTAACGATCGCTGATTTGACGGCCAAGACCTATGACGGCAAACCGATTTACGGCGCGAGAAGCGAGTATAAGAATGTTGTCGGTGTGAAAACAAAAGAAGGCAATGAGCCGGTCAAAACACTGTTGAGAGAGTTCACCTATACATGGGAGCAATATTACAGTGCGGATGATCTGCTGGATGCGCAGATTCAGGAGGAGAACCAGACAAATGGGTTTGAGAGCTGGGGTCCCGCAGATGAAGACGACTGGTATGAGATGAGCAGTACTGATATTTCTCCTAAGAATGCAGGTGTCTACAGGCTGACGATTACCTATGAGGATCAGTATAACGACGGTAAGCTCTATTATG
>CAMWXF010000036.1 GCA_947178115.1 uncultured Lachnospiraceae bacterium | reverse complement strand
ATTGCCTTCTCTTCCAGAAAGTGCGTAGTCTCATGCATGATGGTTGGAAGCAGAAGCCCCGGTGTGTTTTTCATAATGAATGAAAAATCTATGAACAGTACAGTAGGGAAAGGTCCTACTGAACTATAGCTCCTGCTGAATTGATTAGTACACTGCGCCCCGGATATCGTTCCTTGTTTACTGCAAACAAAAGAGGTGAACATTTCTTTGATGCTCTGTTGCCAGACTTGTGTTTCACCTCTGACATTTCCGCCCAACGCCTCAACAAACGCACTGACCGCTATTTCTGCCTTTTCCTCGCTTATTACCGCTTTTTCCTCCTCCGGCATCTCCGCATCGGCAAGCTCCTGCAAAGATATATCACTCTTGTCCTGCCCCATCATTCCATACGGATCGCACACGACAATACTGTCAGCTTTGCTTGTTGTCTCAACAACGACTGCCTTCCGCATCATGCTCTGCAGCCAAAGTCCCCATATTTTGAAATCTGCCCGAAACGCCTCTCTTCCCGCTAACTGCCGGATAGCTTCTGCCAGTTCTTCACTGATTCCGTAGAAAACATACTTTGTCCCTAAAATGCTGATCTCTATTCCATTCATAATTCTTTTCCTCCTAAAAAAAATAATCTTCTTACATAACGTCATATCCCGTCAGCCCATACCGCTCCACCAGCTCCACAATCTTAGCCTCAAACTCCTTGTCAGGGCTGTAGGGATACTCCGCAGACTGCAGGCATTGTGCCGCAAGAATATAATATTCTTTCCCAAGGTCCTCCCAGTTGGGATACTGCTGCCCTTCGCCCCGCCAGACAGCAAGATATTCATTGTGAGAACGCACCGCGGCAAGCACGGTATCATGGCTATGTATGCCATCGTGTCTGCGCGGGAACAGGCACCTGTGTTCTGTATAGACCGCCGCTCTTCCCCAGTCGGTTCCCTCTATGGCGATCGCCACCGTGACAGAGGGCAGACAAATATGCCGCTCCCGCCAGTCCAACACAGCCGCCTCTGCGATCTGCACGATAAATCTGATCTTGTCATACCGCGTCATAAAGCATTTTCCTCCGTTCTCAAGCGGCTACTCCTCATTCGTCTTGTACACCGTTAATTTATTCCTCTCATTTATGTATTCATACTCCACCCTGTCCATACGCTTCTTGACCAGATAGATGCCTAAGCCGCCCTCCTTTCTCTGCTCTAACAGTTTCTCCACATCCGGATCAGGACGTTCCAGCGGATTGTACGGCATGCCGTCATCCTCGAAATAAAGTGTGATCTCTTTCTTCACCCTGCTCTCTTTATATCTCCTGTCCTTCTGATCAGAGTTCTCCTCTACCCGTATCCCGACAGTCACTTCCTCTGCGCCGCTGTAATAGCATATATTGGAATAGATCTCATCAACTGTCATCTGGATCTTCATGACGGTCTTCATGGATATGCCGTTCTCCTCCAGTACCTCTTCCACAAAATCCGCAAAATCCTTCATCTTATTCATGTCCGGCTTATCACTCTTCTCCTCGAAGCCATTGCCGTGATAAGTAACCGCCAGCATCGTAATATCATCAAACTGTGACGCATCTTTCTGGAATGCATCTACGTCCCTCCACAACTCCTGCAGCAGTTCCTCAGGTGTAACGCTGTCGGCATCCGCAATGGTACGTATCAACCGGTCTTCACCATATAGTTGCTGCTGCAGACTGGTTGCTTCCGTTACGCCGTCGGTGTAGAGCAACAAGGTATCCCCCTGTCTTAACCGCAGGCTTCCCTGCCTGTACGCGGCGTCTTCCATGCCCGCAAGGACCAGTCCGCCCAGCATATCATCATATTCACAGGAACCATTCTTACGACGTAACAACGGTCTGCAATGCCCCGCATTGACATATGCTACTTCACCGGTAGCAATGTCTAACACTCCAATCCATGCCGTGACAAACATGCCGTTCTTATTGTTATCACAGAGACTCCGATTAATTTCCTCAGCCATATGCGCCAGATCTTCTCCCTCTTTACCTACCGTCATAAGACGGCTGCGGATCAGTGTGCGGGATACAACCATAAACAGCGCCGCCGGCACTCCCTTGCCTGATACATCCGCCATGACAAGCGCCAGGCGATTCTCGTCCAATAGGAAGAAGTCATAGAAATCTCCTCCCACGCCTTTGGCCGGTGTCATGGAGGCGGCCAGAACAAACTCATCCCTGTCATCAAATGCACCGACCGCCTCGGGCAGCATATCCGCCTGTAGATGGGAGGCCACTTGAATCTCTGTTCTGATACGTTCTTTCTCCGCCGTGATGGAAGCAAGATTCTGCACATAACTCTGTATCTGCTCCGCCATGCTGTTAAATGCATGTCCCAGATCCTCAATCTCATCTCCGGTACTCAGGAAAATGCGATAATCCATATTGCCGCCGTCTAACTTTGCCACCTCTCTCGTAAGGGTACGGATCGGTTCCGTCAGCTTCCTGGAAAACAGCGTTCCGAAAATACATCCGAGCAGAATAATCACAACCAGTATCGCCACGAAGAAAACGATCACCCTGCGAATCGCCGTATCCTGTCTGCCGGCCATGTCCGACGTTAATGACAGGATAAGCTGCTGGCTTGCCTTCGCCGGCGCCACAACCTCCGCCACATCGATTACCGTGACAAAGCTCCATCCCAGGCTGTTAAGCGGTGCATAAGCGAGATATACGTCTTTTCCGTCCAGTGACAATTCCAGCGAGTCCGACCTTCCTTCTACCATGCCGGTCACTGCCTCCGCCAGCATCCGGTTCCCGCTTGCCCGCAGGTCCACTGCCTGTTCCGCGTAAGCTGCAGTCTCTCCCTCAGCGCTGCCCGATACCAGCACCTGTCCTTTTTCATTGACCAGAAAAGCATAGCCCGCCTCTCCGATATCAACATTCAGTACGGCGTTATTGACTGTATCCAGATAGGAGCCCACGCCCGCAACCGCCACGACTTCTCCGTTATAATAGACCGGACTGGCACAGACGATACAGTCCCCTCCCTCATGAATATCTTTGATCACGTCTGTATAGATGATCTGACCGGATTCACTTTCCTTGGCACGCATATACCATTGCCTTCCTGCCGCTTCATAGAAAATCGGCTGCGCAAGATCAGACTCCGCTCCGGTCATATTATATTTGCTGTATGAAATATAATCCGCCTGAATCATCCAGCCGCTTTCCGTAGCCACATAGGTGGATGACACCATATCATTATGGGCATTGTACTGCACCAGCATGTCCTGTAAGTTCCCCAGCTTCAATATTTCCTCCGTGAGAGGAGGCGTCGCCGCAATCCCCTCTCTCCCTTCTGTAGCCAGCCGCTCAGACCAGAGAAGCTGTGCCGCCAGAAGATGAGAATCACGAACCGGAGGCGCCACCCTCCTGTCGGGAAATCCTTCCGGATTTTCGTAAATTGCCTGAGCCTGAGCCGCAATCCCCAGCACATACGCTTCCACCGCCGCAAATTTTTCCTCGATATATGCCGCCTTCTCCACTGCGATACTCCGCAGATTCTCTACCGCCAGATTCTCCAATGCCTTCTCTGCGTCCTCCGCGGCAGTCTGCCCCAGCTCCGTGCCGTTTTCCGTTGCGATATGCTTCATGGAATACAGACTGTATACACTGACCGTTCCGGAGATCACCACCGCCGCCGATACCATGGCAAGAAGCAATTGGTTTAATTTCTGTCCTATTCTCTTTTTTCTGCGTGTTCTCTTCTTTTTCCGCGCCATTTTTCTTTCCTTTCTCCTCCATGCCTCTCACATCAGTCTGCGTTGGCGGCATTTTTTATTACACGTCTCCACGTACCTGATCAGGTTCGTGAACTCCCCGCTCACCCAATAATCTTCGAAATAAATCAGCACCTCTCCTTCATGGTGCATCACGATATATTCCCGTTCACTGCACAGCGGTTTTAAACCGGTAAAGAAATATCCCATTTCCTGTAAGACCTCATATGCCCATACCGCACCCTGATCGTTGCAGTTTATAAATACTACCGCCGTCTGCTTCCCCTGCAGGGGATATCGCGTATGCAGCCTCGTAATCCGCTTAGCCAGATCCCTGCCTGCACGTCTGATGTCAATTGTCAGGCTGTGCTGCAGATCGTCATTTACATACTCCATCTCCGTATAAACCGGAAGCTGCCCCGTCCGATCCTGCGCTTCATGCTCTTCACTATCCGATATCCTGCGGATATCCGCCGTGGCGATCGTAAACACCGCGCCGAGTGAAGCGTATATGTCACGGCAGAATGCGTAATGTTCCTCTGGCAAATACACAACGCCCGCATCCCGTTTGCCTACCGCACGGATCTGGATACCCTGAGAATGTTTCCGGTTTCTGCCGTTATTGTAAGAATGGGTAATGTGATCCATATCAAACACATTCATGACCAGTCCTGTCGCCCGCATACCTAAGCGGTACAATAACCGCTGGGTTACATCGTGAAACAACACCGGCAGGCAGAATGCCGCCGAATAATTACGTGACAGCAGCAGCTTCATCCCGTACTCAAAAAAAGGCATTGCCAGACCATAGCCTCTGTATTTCTTGCGGAAAACCTGTGAGGCGATCTCGCACATGGATTCCTTCGGATAGAATTCCTTCAGAATCATCATACCGATGATGCCGTCCTCATCCGTCTCCGCAATGAGAAATGTGATGACTCCTTCCTCCGCCTCCCTGCGCAGGTACTCCGGATCGTAGAATCCTGTCTTGAAATATGTATCACCGTACTCGTCCCTGATGCAGGCGATCATGCCATTCTCATCACCGGGTCGAAACAATCTGAGGTGCACGGTGATCGGCTGTTTCCCTCTGCTTTCCAGCACGAGTGTCTGTTCCGTTTTTACATCCGCTTCCGTATTTGCTTTCATGACTGCCTCCATGTCTTCCTCCTCTCTTCACACGCCGGTCAGCGGTATTACACGCCCCTCTTCACATTTAAGATATCCAGAAATCCCGTGATGTGCAGAACTTCCATGACTTCATCATTGACGCCTCTTATGATCAGGCTTCCGCCTTGTTTGTGCATGACCTTATGGGTAGCTAACAGCACGCGCAGTCCCGCCGAAGATATATACTCCAACTCCGTAAAGTCTAAGACCAGTTCTGCCAGTCCTGTCGTCTTCCCTGCTATGATCTCTTCAAGCTGCGGCGCAGTCGTCGTGTCCAATCTGCCCTTAACATATAAAACCAACTTATCCTTCTCTTTCTTTTCATCTACTGTCATATCATCTTCTCCTTTTCGTCTTCCAACCACACGGGCTTTCTCGCAAATCCCACATGGTATGTGATCTTTTCCATTGTCAGTTCATGCTCGCCGACCTGATAACGCCCCACGGCAATATCTTTGCCGATGATGATTCCTTTCGGATAATCATTGAGACAGCGATTGAGAAGCGCTGCCTGTGCCTCCTTGCTTTCTTCTGACAAGGGATTGTTCGGGTTCACGCTGCCGATGGGCACCAGCTTGACATAGTGGACATCCGTCATCGCAGCTTTCTCTCTCTTATCCATTGATATCTTCCTTCCATGGAAAGGGCGGCTCACCAGGAGCCGCCCCTATGAGTCTGTCAATTAACCTTTAGCTGCACCTTTCGCCGTACCACCGCCGGAACCTGATCCGCCGGAACCGCCGCTCTTAGCAGTGATTGCCGGCGCCTTACCCGCAATCGCATCGCTGTATTCCGCCTTCTTATTGATCAGCTCGTTCTCCAGTCTGCTGACGTTCCTCTGACCGTCCACCGCAATCTTCTGGGCTGCCGTCATGGCACTGTACTGCGACTCGCCGGATGCATACGGTGCCACTTTCAGTTCGCCGCTTAAAGCTTTCAATGCGAAGATCTCCGATACGCCGTCGGTTATATTCTCACTGTCGGCAATCAACTTCACCAGCTCACCCGCCTGCGACTGGAAGTTACTCCATGCCTGATTAACCTCCGCCATGGCATCGCTGTACTCCGTTACCTGTTTTTCTTCCGCCGCTTTCTTTTCCTCTAATTCTGTCACCTTCTGCGTCTCGCCCTTGTCCGCGGCTGCGCTGATCTCCTTATCATAATTGACCGCGCCGAAGCTGTTTATCTTCCTGGTCATCGCTTCTTTATAGGTATTTAACTGAACAGCCGCCACTTTCTTAAGCTGTGTCAGATTCGCTGTAAAGCCGTCTTTCGCCGCCGTCAGGCGTTCCTCGATCTGACGGATTTCCTGACGCAGCAGTTTCAGACGTTCCGCCTTAATTCTTGCCTGCTCGGACAAATTCTGCCCGTTGCCGTCCTTCAAAGTACTGCTCACCAGTGTCGGTGCCACGTTGGCCGCCATCATATCCAGCACCCTTGCCAGACCTTCCGGTATCCCGTGATTGGTCGCGCGGACATCCACATGATATTTCGCGGAATTATCCGATGTTCTGGTGTTCGACTGATGGGAGCTGACACTGCCGGTCACATTTACCTTAACCGGCCATATTTTCAGGGAAGCATCCATGCTGGCGCTCATATCCATGGTCTCCTCCTCACGCTGGCTCTGTTTTACTTCCATATCAAAAAGAATATTGACCTCGTCCACCTGCAGATTCGGAATCGGCACAATGGCAAGAATCGGTACCGCCACTTTCAACTCGTCCAAATTACTGGTGCCGTCCTCATTGGCGGTGCGTTTCTGGTATCCGAACATGACATTGCGCACGTTGCCCTTATTGTCGAATCCGATCTTATTGATAAAGTCCGCCGTAGAATTTGCCATATGGGCGTTGGCATCCGCCGCCGCCCGCAGCGGTGCGCCGATCAACTGATCCATCTGTAGTCCTGCAAATTGTTCTGCTATCTTCATACACTACCTCCGCTTTAAAATTTTTTTGACATTATTTCCCAACTCCTTAAATGAGCTGCCCCTCTTCTTCTTTGCCGGATATCGTATATCCGTAATGATGATGCTCTCCACATAGAGCACCTCGCCAGTGTGATAGCGGCCGTGTCTAAATCCGGCCGGTTCGATCTCCTGCTGTGCAAGCAGACGCAGATTGATATCCTCCGCCAGCTCCTCCGTATATTCCAGAATCAGGCGTTCCAGCTCCTTCCTTCTGTCCTGCCCCGCAGTCTTGTGCGCTTCCGCCTTCTGCTCCCCGGCATTCTGCTCCTTGCTCACCTTCTGTTTACTCATAATCTTTCTCCAATCCATACTCGATCTCCCGATTCATAATCTTTTCCTGATACTCCATGATGCGATTGGCAATATTGGACTGTGCCATCAGATATTTATCCTTATCGAACTCCCTCGCCGTATCTGCATAGACGCTTTTGCCGATCTCTTCCATCCGCTCCTGCTCTGCAATCATATCCCCTATCTTCTGGTAAAGCCGCTTCAGTCTCTTGATCTTCGCCTTCAGTTTCGTCGTTTCCTGCCAGATATCCTTCTGCTCATCGCTGCCCAGATTACCGTCCACCGCTACCGGTGTAGTATCTGTCTTCTTAGCGATCTGGTTCGCACTGAACTGATCCGTCAGGCGCATGACCCCCTCGGTGGCAGGCAGTGAACTGACCCGCATCCGATAGGAAACCCGGGGCAGGAAATCACTTTCTCTTTGTTCCGGAGAACAGATTCGTGCGTTGATGGTGTATTGTCCCTGCTCACCCTTCTCCGCCCTGACCTCCGTATTAAAATCGATCTCCGCCTTGTCCACATTCAGATTTGTAATCGGAATGATGGAAATGAGAGGAATCTGCATCTGGAGGTTATCCACGTTATAGCCCTCGTCACCCTCCGGCCTGATCTGTTCATAGGCAATATTCATGTTACTTAACTGTACGGTCTCTTCTTTTCCGTTCTGGCGCAGCGTCCCCATATTTTTGATAGTGTCAACTACACGTGCGCGAAGCTGCTCATTGGAACGCGCCAGCGCATGCAGCGGTGCATAGACGAGATCGTCCAGAGGAATAAATTCGCTGTAATCGTATCTTTCGTCAGCCAATGGCTAAATCTCCTTTCTTCGATGTCTGAACCGGGATTTTCGCGTTACGCGAGAAACAGTTCCCGCTCTTCTTCTCTTCTTCGTGCAAGTCCCGGAAGCACCTTACCTCCGCCCTTGTTATACAGAAGTAATTTATCCGCTACCGTGGCCGCATCCCTGCCGTTAACCAGCTTCTCCAAACTACCGTGGCCGCAGTTATAACAGAAGCTTGTCAGGGCATCGAACTGATTCTGGTTCAGTGTGAAACCGATCACGCCCTTCTTCACACAGGCATTCACATAACCCGCGTATTTGGCGAGATCCTCTTTCAGAAGCGATTTAGCCGCCTCCTCGGATGTGAGTGTGTCTCCCTCTTTCACGCCAGCAGTATGTCCGTAACCGATTGTCCATACTCCCGCAGGACATTTGTAAGCTTCCAGACGGCATCCCTCATACTTAGCCACCAGCTCTACGCCTCTGTCGGAAATGTGCATTTCGCCTCCGACAGCTTCCATCGTCTTGCTGCCCTGATTCTGTACCGTCTCCGCCTGTGCTTTCTCGACAGCCTCCTTTGCCTGTCCGGCTATGACTTGTGCCTTCTCTGCGGCTTCCTTTGCCTGTCCGGCTATGGCCTGTGCCGTCTGCTGCGCCGTCTGTTCCGATCCCATGGCAGCTTTGACATCTTTGCGGAATCCATCCATCGTATAACCACTCTGCACACCGTTCCAGAGATGATTCGGATCTCCGTGTCCCGATGCAATGCCTCTGTCATGTCCTTCTTTATGGCTGATAACTACACCATCCGCCAGAGGGTCCAGATGATACTCCCGGCAAAGGAATGCAAACAGCTCTACTGCCGCGCCATAAGTACGCTTAATCACTTCCATTGCAGCAGTCTGATCCGTGCAGTTAAAAGTGGCTCCGCCCGTGTACTTGATACAGGACGGCTCACACATCTCCACGCCAATGTGCGTGTTGTTTGCACTGCCGCCGGCATGCCATGCCCGATGGTCCCACGGAAGAGTCTGATACACCTTACCCGTATTGCCGTCTATAAAGGCATGCACACAGGCCCTCTCCTGCTCCGGTTTGTCCCAATTACGGATAAAGGTTTCCGCCGAAGGCTGAGGACAGCCTACGCTATGCAGCATCAATCCTTTTACCGCAATCTTTTTCCCTGCCTTATAACAGGGATTGTTTTTCATAAAGCTTTGTACGATTTCCATACATTTCCCTCCTTCTTCGGAAAACATGAATTTTGATTTGTAACAGCCCGGCTTACGCCTTCAGCGTTACGTTTGTTTTCCTCTGTGGGAACATAATACGATATTGTGTTAACCGTCCCGGACACTGTATTGCCCGTGTTTACTGGATTTGCGGCAATTAACGTAGTGCGAAACATTCAATATTTTTACTTTTTGCTTTATGTATTACATTTGTCATATTTAGGGGAATTTTACAGAAAGTTTTTTTTGAAAAGAGGGGTTGACACAGGCAACAAAATATCGTATTTTGTTAACCATTTACTTTCGCCATGTCACCGTATTATCTGCGTTGCATAGCAATACAAAAATACTCTGTCGTTAAAATTATGCTAAATCCGTGCTAATACCGCGTTACGATCTTGCTCAGCTTGCGTTAAAAAACCCCATTTCCTATTCCATGCCTGTCCTGTAGTCCTTATAATGGCGTGTGAATAATACACAAGAAAGAGGGGCGACATCTCATGAATATCGGAATGATAATTATCTGTGCGGTAGGCGGCCTTACCGGCATACTCAGTGCACTATATCTGCTGATCAGTATGCCTGCTGTGATCCTATGGAAGCTCTATCGTAAGATCAAATTCGGCTATGCTATGTATCAGTAAGAAAAAGGGCAGGCCATTCCGAAGTTCTTCTCCGGACAGCCTGCCCAAGCATATGTCATTCTTTATTCAGAATACTAGCATATTCACCATATCCACAACAGTGGATCTGCGAATTTTTAGCATACATTTAGCGTTTTCTTGATATTTTCTTATCTCTTTCTTAACGCCTTTTTAACGCTGTTTTCTGTTTTGCTTTTACCACAAAAAAGGTATAATAAACGGGAAAGGATCACATAATCATGCCCCCTGTATCTATTATGAACAAAACAAAGACAAAATCTCTTGTTAAAAATATCATTATTCCTTTGTCCGGTCTGGCGGTCGCAACTGCTTTTGCATTCCTTTTTTTCTATCATGTACCAGAAAACTCCGGCAATATTGCGCCGATCTATATTCTTGCGCTGATTGTTATCGTGCGCTATACGGACGGATATCTGCCGGGACTGGTTTCCTCCGTGATTGCCGTGGTCTGTGTAAATTTTCTGTTCACTTACCCTTATTTTGAACTGAATTTTACGCTCTCCGGTTA
>CAMWXF010000035.1 GCA_947178115.1 uncultured Lachnospiraceae bacterium | reverse complement strand
GGGCAGTTCAATATTGAACATCCTGCCAAGCCCGATCGCCATATCGGAATAGCCGCTGAAGTCAAAGTAAAGTTCGAACGTGTAAGACAAAATCACCGCTACCGTGGAGATGCTGTCCAAGGAGAAGGTCTGTGCAAATCCGTAGTTAGCTGCCAACGCAAAGGTGTCCGCCAACAGTACCTTCTTGGCCAGCCCAAGCACAAACAGATAGATACCGCGGGAAAAAGATGCTGCGTGAAAGCTGCGCCCGGAAGTATCCTCAAACTGCGGGATCATTTCTTTATATAAGACGATCGGACCCGCGATCAACTGTGGAAAAAAGGTGACGAAAGTAATGTAATTAATCAGGGAATAGTGTTCGCATTTTCCCAGCGCTCTGTCAATAATGAAGGATAGCTGCTGGAAGGTAAAGAAACTGATTCCAAGCGGCAGCAGGATATGCTTCAGCGTGAAATCCGTGTGAAAAGCATGATTAATATTTTCGATAAAGAAATCATAATACTTAAAGTAAAAGAGAATGCCGAGATTAAGGATGATTCCTGTAATCAAACCGACACGATTCCATATATGGTGTGTCGATACGGTCTGTTGCATGCCGTCTGCATGGGAAGGGTTTGTAGGAATCCGTGTCAGCAGATAGCTTAACAGGTAGTTTACTCCAATGCTGCACAATATGATCGCCAGATAACGGACGTTGAAATAGCCATAGAACCAGAGAGACATTCCCGCCAGAAATACATTTGCAAGAGTGTATTTCCTATAATAATTCAGTCCATACCAACCCAAAAGCGTCAGCGGTAAAAATATAAAAATAAAAATATACGAGTTAAATAACATATGGTTATGAAATCCTTTTGCTATATTTGCTGTAAAAATACATATTTTTCTAATAAAGGCAGAAACTAGTTACTGCAGAGTTCTCATTGGCAGGCGGCAGCACGCTAGTATAGTATACATCCTAATTGGCATATATAAACAGCCGAAAGGATAAATACAGTATATCACAGTATATCAAATAGAGGGAACAGAAACAATAAAGAAGATTAAACTAAGACGGAGGGAAGCAGACAGAAATGAAAAAAAACAGGAGAAGAATGGTTACAACTATTTTACTCACAGTATTGTGTGTTACAACAGGGTGCAGTAATGAGCTGCCGGAAGATGAACTGGTAGGCAACGGTCAGGCATTTGAAATGCAGAAGGTCAGCGACGATCTGCAGGCAAGTAATTTTCCTTTTCAGGATAAGGAAAAGTTTGTGACGTTGACGCAATTAAAAGACAGTGTCAAGGAACTGATGGGTGATCAGTACTGGCCGGAGGTGGATCTTACAAAAGAGGAGCTGGAGAAGAAGACCGGGATCACGGAAGACATGTATGTGGACTTTCTGGCCGAGAAACAAGTTATGGATTCTCATATAGACACGATGATCATTATTCATGCCAAGGAGACAGAGGTGGGAGCGGTCGAGGCGGCATTGGAGAGATATCGTGAAAAGATAATTGAGGAAAACAATAATTATCCCCAGAATTTGTGTAAGGCACAAGCTTCCCGCATGGAGACAATAGAAAACTATGTCTGTTTCGTGCAGTTGGGTGCCGATACCACGATCGTTGCCGATAAGGGCGAGGACGAGATCATCGCCTACTGTCAGGAGGAAAACGAGCGGGCATTGTATATTCTGGAAAAAGAGATTCTGGAATAAGAGTATTCGTATGTTTTTATGAGCGAACGCCTCCGTTTTCATATCTCCATTGTCTTGGTGAAATACCGTATACATTTTTAAATGCTCTTGAGAAATGCAGCTGGTTCGGATAGCCTACCGCATTTCCTATATCAGCTATGGACAATCCGGTCAGCTTCAATAACTCTGTTGCCTTTGTCATTCGGTAGGATATAAGAAACTCTTGTGGGGATTTCCCCATATTCTCATGAAAAATTTTGCCGAAATAGCTCCGGTTTAATCCGCAGGAAGCCGCAATATCTTCTACGGAGATATCGTTCTGGAAATTTTCCTCGATAAAAGAAAACGCCTCTTTAATATAGAAATCCCGCAGACTGTTTCCCATACCGATCTTATTGGATGTGGAGGAGCGGACCAGACTGTCAATGAAAAGATAAAGATGTCCAATCAGATGAAAAGGTGATGCATCTTTATTATTTACGATATATAACATTTCTGACTTCATTGTCTCTGAAATATCTTTGGTGTGCGCCTTATAGATTGGCTGGTTCCAATTGAGACCGGTCAATTCAACGGTTTCCTTGGCGCGCAGACCATCAAACTCTATCCATACATATTCCCAGGGAATTTCGTGATCTGCAATATAGGTACATACCTGATGGGGAAATATCATAAATCCCTGTCCGCTTTTGACCTGATAAGTAATGGATTCTCCTTGCGTGTTATTCGCAATCAAAGTGCCGGTTCCGGATAGGCACAGGTGAAACAGATAGTGGTTTCTGGCAGCAGGGCCGAAGGAGTGGGAGGGATCGCATTGCTCCCAGCCGAATTGATATAATCCCAGATCAATAAAATTCTCGCTCGGAAAGACAGAAAAGATTACTTCACTCATAAGCCACCTCATATACTGTATTAAATCAATTATATACCAAAATGCTAGGTGACTTCAACGTAATACCATAAAAATAGCATAATGATATAAAACATGAAATATCATGCTATTTATTGATAGCAAAATGGTATGTTATAATCTAATTATCAAAACAGGGAAGGAGATAAGCTATGAAAAGGAGCAAAATAAAATACCTTGAAGCGGCATTATGCTGTGCGGCGGTATCAATGGCTGTCGGAGGGTGTGGGAATGCGTCTGACGACGGTAAGATTCAAATTGAAATTGTTCAGTACAAACCGGAAGCTGCCAATTATTTCAGCACGGTGGAAGAAGAGTTTAACGCGACACATGATGACATTCATCTCAAAATCAGTTCTCCTAATGATGCAATGACAATATTGCGAACAAGATTTATCAGGGAGGACTATCCCGATATCATTGGAATTGGCGGTGATATTAATTACTCTTATTTTGTGGAGGCTGAGATACTGGCGGATGTATCGGATTACGAAGGGCTTCAGAATATTAATCAGGCATATCTGGATATCGATGAGGCTCTTGAACTTGTTCCGACCGATGGAATTTATGCGGTGCCCTATGTAGCTAATGCGGCAGGTGTGTTATACAACAAGGACATGTTTGAGGAGCACGGCTGGGAGATTCCGCAAAATTGGGGAGAATTGATAGCGTTATGTGATGAGATCAAGGCAGAAGGAATTCTTCCGTTCTATTTCGGTTTTAAGGATACTTGGACTTGTCTTGCGCCTTGGAATTCCATGGCGGTAGATTTATCGCCTGCGGATACGACGAAACAGGTGAATCGCGGTCAGACAACTTTCTCTAAAGAGTACTGGGAGATTTCCGAAAAGTACTTAAAATTGTTGGATTATGGACCGAGCGATCCTTTTGCATACGGATATAACGATGCATGTACCGCTTTTGCCAGAGGGGAATCTGCAATGTATCCCATCGGTAGTTATGCGGCTCCGCAGATTTTATCCGTAAATCCGGATTTGAATTTGGATTCTTTTGTTATGCCGGCATGCGACGATCATGATGGTAATACGTTGAACTCAGGAATTGATCTTCAGTTTTGTGTGACGGCTGAATGTAAGAATAAAGAGGCTGTATACGAAGTTCTGGATTTCCTGTATGCGGAGGAGAATCTTCAGAAATATATTGATGCGCAGACGGCAATACCTTGTAAAGAAGGAAATTTCCAGTTACCTTCTATTCTGGATGGCATGACGGATTATATTCTTGAGGGTAATATGAAGGACTATCAGGATCACTACTATCCTTCCGAGATGGCGGTAGATGCACAGATACAGACATTCCTGCTGAACAAAGATGTAGACGCTTTCTTAAGTAAGTTTGATACAGACTGGCAGAGGTATAACAGAGATATCATTCGTTTGGTACAGGATTATGAAAAAGAACATGGAACCGCGAATTAATAGGAAAGGAGAGTATAGGTTATGAAAAATGATAGAGAGAGAACATTTTTGTTGATTACTATTCCGATTCTTGCATTATTCGTATGCTTCAATACCATTCCGTTAATTCGCGGCGTGATATACAGTTTCACGAATTTTAAAGGATTCGGAAGTTATGACTGGATTGGTTTTCGAAATTATATAGACTTGTTTACGGATGCCCGTGTCGGCAAATCATATCTGTTTACATTTAAGCTGGCGGTTGTTTCAACGGTTGTGGTAAATGTGCTCAGTTTGGTTCTTGCACTGGGCCTGAACAGCAGGATAAGAGCTAAGAGCTTTTTTCGCGGAGCGTATTTTTTGCCGAACATATTAGGTGCGTTGGTTGTGGGTTACATTTTCAATTACTTTTTCACATATATTATTCCTGCAGTCGCAGACATGATCGGGATTGAAGCTTTGAAGTCCAGCATTTTATCAAATCCGAGTGCAGCCTGGATCGGTGTAATGGTCGTATGTGCATGGCAGGCAATTGCAATGAACACGATCATTTATATTTCAGGATTACAGACCGTTCCGGAAGACGTGTATGAGGCAGGAGGACTGGACGGCGCAACCGGATGGAAACAGTTTAAGTATTTAACATTCCCCTTGATCATTCCGTTCTTTTCCATCAACATGGTGCTTTGCGTTAAGAACTTTCTGATGGTATTCGACCAGATCATGGCATTGACTAAGGGTGGTCCTGCACAGAGTACGGAATCTATTTCTTACCTGATCTACAATAATGGTATGTCAGGCGGACAGTTTGGATTCCAGAGTGCCAATGCAGTTGTTTTCTTCATCGTGATCGTGGCCGTTTCTGTAGCGCAGATGAGATTTTCCGGTAAAAAGGAGGAGCAGCTATAATGAAAGATGTGATGGACAAAAAAGTAAATACACCGGCGATGATCTTATTGATCCTCGGATTATCTACAATTATATTTCCTTTATATCTGACGGTTGTGATCGCATTCAAACAGCCTTCGGAGATGACCAACAGTATAAGTGGTATTTTATCGCTGCCTAAGGTATGGAGCCTTAACAATTTCAGGGAAGCCATGAGAATCACGAATTTCTGGCATTCTCTTAGAAACAGTTTGCTGATCACACTGCTTACGGTGGGATTATCTATAGCCGTTCATTCCCTTATGGGTTATGCGTTGGGAAGAAATAAGGCTCACAGCAAATTCTACAGCTTTGTATATCTGTTTATTGTCAGCGGAATGTTTGTTCCTTTTGCAATTCTGATGATGCCTATTGCAAAGCAGACGGCTGAGCTTGGACTGGCGAATTGGTTTGGTGTCGTCGTGTTATATGTGGTATTCTATATGCCCATGAATGTACTTCTGTATTCGGGATATCTTGTAAATATACCGATAGCGTTGGAAGAGGCGGCGAAAGTGGATGGTGCGTCTACATGGAGAACATATTGGAAGATCTTATTCCCGATCATGCGTCCTATGCACGCGACCGTTGCTGTTCTGACAGCGCTTGCAGTATGGAATGATGTTATGACACCTCTTATCGTTATGGGAGGTTCCGAGCAAAATACACTGCCGCTTGCACAGTTGAATTTCCAGTCGCAGTTTGGTACGAATTATAACCTTGCGTTTGCTTCTTATTTGCTTTCACTGATTCCGATCCTGATTTTCTATATCGTTTGTCAGAAGCAGATTCTGAACGGTGTTGTAAACGGAGCGGTTAAATAAAGGATAGGTAAGATATATGGCAATTTTCTATCAGCAAGAAAACCGAATTTTTACATTACAGACAAAACACACGACCTATCAGATGAAGGTAGATGATTTCGGATTTCTCCTGCACCTGTATTACGGGGGCAGGATATCCGGAAATATGGATTATCTGTTGACCTACTATGACAGAGGATTCTCAGGGAATCCATATGATGTAGGAAATAACAGAGCTTATTCCATGGATGTGTTACCGCAGGAATATCCCACCATGGGTATCGGAGATTACAGAAACAGCGCGCTTATAATCCGCAATCATGATGAATCAGAGTGTTGTGACCTGCGTTATGTCGGATACAATATCAGAGAAGGGAAGTATGGACTGTCGGGATTACCGGCAGTCCATGCCGACTTGCATGAAGCGGAAACGTTAGAAATTACCTTAGAGGACCGTGTCAGCAAAGTGCAGGTGCGGTTGTTATACGGTGTATTGGAAGAAGAAGATATTATAACGAGGAGTGTGGAAATCGGGAACAATGGTGAAAATACTGTTACCGTAGAAAAAGCGGCTTCCGCCTGTCTGGATTTTATCAGCGGAGATTATGACCTGATCAGTTTCTACGGCAGGCATGCGATGGAACGAAATCTTCAACGTACGGCAATCGCACATGGCAGTCATGTGATCGGAAGTCGGAGGGGAACTTCCAGTCACCAGTATAATCCGGCTGTGATCGTAGGGAATCCGGATACGACGGAAGACAACGGAAGCTGTTATGGGATGGTCTTTGTCTACAGTGGCAATTTTATGTGTGAGGCTGAGAAAGATCAGTACGAACAGACGAGAGTTATAATGGGATTGCAGAGTGATCTGTTTCATTATTCTCTGGCACCCGGGGAGACGTTCACCGTTCCGGAGACGATACTGTGTTACTCGGATAGGGGGTTTAGCGATCTGTCCATAAAGTATCACCGCTGTATCAGAAAGCATATATGCAGGGGACGGTACAAAGATTGTTCCAGACCGATACTGGTCAACAGTTGGGAAGCAGCTTATTTTGATTTTACCGGAGAGACGATATTGCAGCTGGCAAAGGATGCTGCCGGGCTTGGAATCGACATGGTTGTGATGGATGACGGCTGGTTTGGAAAGCGTGGAGATGACAACAGCGGACTGGGAGACTGGCAGGTTAATGAGGAGAAACTGGGTTGTACCCTCGGCGAGCTGATTCGTAAGATTAACGATATCGGGGTGAAGTTTGGAATCTGGATCGAGCCGGAGATGGTTTCGGAGGATAGTGAGCTTTATCGTGAGCATCCTGACTGGGCTATGCAGATTCCGGGAAGGAAATCGGTTCGGGGAAGAAACCAATTAGTTCTTGATTTTTCCAGATCAGAGGTGCGAAATTATATATATCGGCAGATATGTAATGTTTTGGATCAGGGAAATATAGAATATGTGAAATGGGATATGAACCGGAGCATTACAGATATCTTTTCGACAGGAAACAGTCAGGGAAAGGTAATCTATGATTATGTTCTGGGCGTATATGATTTTCTGGAAAAGCTGACGGCACAGTATCCTGAGATTCTGGTGGAAGGATGTAGCGGTGGCGGCGGAAGATTTGATGCGGGCATGATGTATTATACGCCCCAGATCTGGTGCAGTGATAATACGGATGCATTGGACAGGTTGCGAATTCAGTACGGAACGTCCTTCTTCTACCCGATGTCGGTGGTCGGCGCCCATGTGTCGGCGGTGCCCAATCATCAGACAGGACGCAATATCAGCCTGCACACGCGGGGGATTGTGGCCATGACGGGTGCATTCGGGTATGAATTATCATTGGCGAAGCTAAATGAAGAGGATAAGGCGGAGATCAGAGAACAGATCAAGTTTTATAAGGAGTATGAAGAGTTGATTTCCACCGGATATTATTATCGGCTGTCAAATCCCTTTCAGGATGCGTATGCATCGTGGATGTATGTGTCGGAGGATAAAAAGCAGGTGCTGCTGCAAGTGGTAATGCTGGAAAATCACGGAAACATGACGGTCAGTTACGTTCGGATGAAAAATCTGTTGTCCAATACGGTTTATGAGGATGCACACAGCGGACAACGTTATTGTGGTTCCGCGTTAATGAAAGCGGGTATTCCGATGCCGGTTGAACTTGGAGAATATCGGGCGTATCGGTTTATATTTAGAGCCTGTATGAAATAACGAAGTAATTGGTAAAAGAAGCTGCGGTGTAATTGAGCGGCTTCTTTTTTGGTTTTTTGAATTTTTGTGGTTAGATGTAAGTTGCTTCTTCTCATTTTAGCGGGTATATGATATAATGAAGAAAATTTCGTAAAGTTTCGCAAACGATTTCTATAAAAGACAGTGCGAAAAATAGATACGAAATGTAAGACGGACAAAGATGTAGAGAAGGAGGTTCCTAATGAGAAGAAGAGTAAGCGCATTTTTCATGGCAGTAATTCTGCTGATCACGCCGTTTATGACAGCGTTGTGTAGTGGAATAACGGTTCACGCGGCAGAAGGCATAACCGTAAAGCTGCACTATCACAGAGGTGATGATGCATATGACGGATGGGATGTATGGTTCTGGGAAGAAGGCGGCGGCGCAGGCGAAGGTATTCCTTTTCAGGAAGAAGACGGCGACATGGTGGCGACGAAAGAAGTTACCCCCGGAATAACAAGCGTAGGATTTATCGTTCGTACCCAGGATTGGATGAAAGATTTTGATGGTGACCAGTTTATCGACATATCTGAGGTGATATCGGGTACCGTACATATTTATGTGGAATCGGGTATAGAAGGCTATACGAAAGAATACGGGGATGATGTGGTGACAGGAATAAGATTAAGAACGGCGACCTATAATAATGACGGCACGATCAAAGTCACAATGACAGGCGAGATCGAGGGTGATCCGAACGGTGTTTTCTCTGTTGCGGATAAGGAAGGTGAAATTGCCGTTACGGAAGTAACAGGCGGAACGGATGGCGTGTACACTGTAGTATTGGCGGACAATCTGGATGCGTCTAAGAGCTATACGATTACTTTCGAAGAAACGGCATATGATATATATATTCCGAGTATCTATTCCACACCGGAGTTTGAGGCGGAGTATACATACACAGGGGATGATCTGGGAGCGACGTGGAGTGAGACGCAGACAGCGTTCCGTGTTTGGGCACCGACAGCGGAATCCGTATCATTACGACTCTATGAGTCCGGTACGGGTTATGCTAAGGATATGACGCAAGAGATCGAGATGACTCCGGATGTGAACGGTACATGGGTCGCAGTGAAAAACAGTGATTTAAGAGGATTCTATTATACATATTATGTTACGATAGACGGTGTAAGCAGAGAAGCATGTGATCCTTATGCGCGCACGACCGGCATTAACGGGGAACGTGCCATGATCCTTAATCTGGACGATACAGATCCGGAAGGATGGGACAGCGATACGGATCCCAATGCGGGTAAAGGAATTAACGACGCGATTATCTATGAACTGCATGTGCGGGATCTTTCCGTGGGTGCGGATTCCGGAATCGAGAATGAAGGTAAGTTTCTCGGATTGACAGAGACAGGGACAAAGACGGAGTCCGGAATATCCACCGGGCTGGATCATATCAAAGAGCTGGGAGTGACTCATCTGCATCTTCTGCCGATCTATGATTTCGGTTCGGTAGACGAGAAGCGTACATTGACGAATCTGTTTAACTGGGGTTATGATCCGGTCAATTACAATGTGCCGGAAGGGTCTTATTCTACAGACGCTTCCAACGGTGAGGTTCGTGTCAAGGAGTTAAAGCAGGCAGTAAAGGCGCTGCATGACAATAATATCAGTGTAGTAATGGATGTCGTGTACAATCATGTATATAATGTTACAGACTTCTGCTTCAACAGGATCGTACCGGATTATTTCTCACGTGTCGATGAGGGCGGCGGATATTCCAACGGATCGGGCTGCGGCAATGACACGGCGTCCGAGCGTTCCATGGTAAAGAAATATATTGTGGATTCCGTCTGCTATTGGGCGGATGAATATCACATTGACGGATTCCGTTTTGACTTGGTAGGGCTTCTGGATACGGAGACGGTGAATGAGATTATCGAAGAGGTTCACAAGGATCATCCGAACGTGATCTTTTATGGGGAAGGCTGGACGATGAGTACTTCCCTGACAAAAGAAGGTTATACATTGGCGACACAGCTTAACTCTTCTTATACACCTGAGTTTGCTTACTTTAACGATACAATTCGCGACGGCTTGAAAGGCAGTGTATTTGATGATCTGGATAAAGGGTATGCGTCCGGTAAGCCGGATATGGAAGAGACGATCACAAACTGCTTCATGGGTGCGGATGCATGGTGCGGCAGTCCGTCCCAGACGATCAATTATGCTTCCTGTCATGATAACCTGACGCTGTTCGATCATTTACAGACTGCGAGACCTGAGGCAAGCAGAGAAGATCTGATTAAGATGAATAATCTGGCGGCAGCAGTATACATGACTGCACAGGGTACTCCGTTTATGCAGGCAGGCGAGGAGATGCTGCGTACGAAACAGCGTGCGGACGGTACTTTTGATTCCAACAGTTATTCCTCCGGAGACGAAATTAA
>CAMWXF010000034.1 GCA_947178115.1 uncultured Lachnospiraceae bacterium | reverse complement strand
TTATTGCCGGTCTGGCGGAGCAGATGCGTGATGTGGAGAATTTCGGGATATGTCTGGACTATGCGCATGCCATGCTGTCGGGGCGTTCCGGACAGGAATGGATTGAGACGCTGGCACCTTATATCCGGCATATACACATTAATGATAACGATCTGGTCAATGATCTGCATCTGCCTGTGGGAGACGGACGGCTGGACTTTCAGGAATTCGATCGTCTGATCAGACGGTATCGGGTAGATGTTCCGGTGCTGGTAGAGGTAAGCGGATATGAGGCGCAGAAAAAATCATTGGAATATATGACACAACACGGGATATACCCGATGGATGCAAAGGAGAATAACAGTGCATTTACAGTATAAGGATTTTGAGAAAATAATCAATATCGGGATCAGCCTTTCCACGGAAAAGGACAGAAACCGGCTTCTTATGGCGATTCTGGAGAACGGTATGGAGATTACGAATTGTGATGCCAGCACACTATATTTGTACGAGGACGATAAACTTGTTTTTAAGTTCATGAAGACACTTTCTAAAGGGATCAATCGGGGAATGGACAAACCTATTGATGATCTTCCGCCGGTGCCCATGAAGGAGGAAAATGTGTGCTCCTATGCGGCGATCCACAGGGAGGTAGTGAATATTTCGGATGTCTATGCGAGCAGTCGGTTTGATTTCTCAGGACCCAGACAGTATGACAGTCTGACCGGATACCGGACGCAGTCGCAGCTGGTGGTGCCGCTGGAGAATAATGAGAATGAGCTGATCGGGGTATTGCAGTTGATCAACGCTATGGACGAGGCACAGAACGTCATTGCTTTTGACAAGCAGTATGAGCTGATCATAAGATCGTTGGGGGCTATGGCGGCAATTGAACTCACGAACCTGTCCTATGTAGAGGCGCTGAAGACGCAGTTATACTCCTTTGTGGAAGCGCTGACCACAGCACTGGAAGAGCGGACACCCTACAATGCGCAGCATACCAGAAATGTGGAGCGATATGCCAGCATGCTGGCGGATCATATTAATGAGTTACATGCAGAGGGGAAGTGTGAGGAATTCTTTGAGCCCGGACGGAAAGAACAGTTGATGCTTGCGGCGCTTATCCATGATATCGGTAAAATGGTGATTCCGCTTAGTATTATGAATAAAGCTACCCGGCTGGGGCAGGAGATCGGCAGAGTGGATGACAGGTTTGCGCTGTTGCATGCGCTCTACGAGGTTGATATGCTGCGTGGCAGGATCACGCAGGAGGAATATGAACAGACGACGGCACAGCTTCGGGAGGAGCTGGCATTTATCCATGAGATCGATACAATGGATTACGTAAATGATACGACATATGAGCATATTCAGGAACTTGCGAAGAAACAGCATGTCAGCGAGGACGGAATGATTTTGCCGTATCTGACCGAAAGGGAAGTATCCTGCCTGAGCATTCGAAGCGGGACGCTGACGATGGAAGAGCGCAAGGAGATGGAAAATCATGTTGTCATGACATCCAAGATATTGGATAAGGTTGAGTTCTTCAAAGGATTTTCCATGGTGCCCAAGTGGGTCGGCGCACATCACGAGTATCTGGATGGCAGCGGGTATCCGAATCAATTGCAGGGCGATGAGCTTGATTTCGAGACAAGACTTCTGACTGTTGTGGATATCTACGATGCGCTGGCGGCCACAGACAGGCCGTACAAGAAACCGATTCCCAGGGAGAAGGCGATTGAGATTCTGAGGAGCATGGCAGAGAAGAATAAGGTAGATATGCGGCTGGTGGAATGGTTGAATGAGGCACTGATAAAGAGTGAAGGAAACTAATGCGCAAAAAGGAAGCGCAGAAATGAGGAAAACATGGACATTATATTAAAACTGAAAGAAGAACTGAATGTAGAGAAATGGCAGGTGGAAGCTGCCGTGAAATTGATTGATGAGGGAAATACGATTCCTTTTATCTCACGATACAGAAAAGAAGCTACCGGTTCATTAAATGACGAAGTATTACGTGATCTGGACGAACGGCTGACTTATCTGCGTAATCTGGAAGAGAAGAAAGAGCAGGTGCTAAAGAGCATCGAAGAGCAGGGCAAACTGACCGATGAACTGAGAGAGCGCATTGTGGCGGCGGAAACTATGGTGGTGGTAGAGGATCTGTATCGCCCTTACCGTCCCAAGAGAAAGACCAGAGCCAGCGTGGCGAAGGAGAAGGGGCTGGACGGCCTGGCACAGTTTATTCTGGCACAGGAGACAACTGAGCCGATCGAGACAGAGGCGCAGAAGTATGTCCATGAAGATGAGGATGAGGCTAAGGCTGTGAAGACGGCAGCGGAGGCGGTTCAGGGCGCGAAGGATATCATAGCCGAAATGATCTCCGATGAGGCGGATTACCGTATCTATATTCGAAACATTACGACGGAAGAAGGCAAACTGATCAGTACTGCCAAAGATGAGAAGGCCGAGAGCGTCTACGAGATGTACTATGATTATGAGGAGCCTGTTAAAAAGGTCGCAGGGCACAGAACGCTTGCCATCAACCGCGGTGAGAAGGAAAAGTTTCTTGTAGTCAGGGTGGAGGCACCCGTGGATCGTATCCTGCAGTATCTGCGCACTAAGACGATAATAAATGACAATCCTGTCACATCACCGATCTTAGAGGAAGTGATTGCTGACAGCTATGACAGATTGATTGCCCCCGCCATTGAGCGGGAGATCCGCAACGATCTGACGGAAAAGGCGGAAGACGGCGCCATCAGCGTGTTTGGCAAGAATCTGGAGCAGCTTCTTTTGCAGCCGCCCATCGCAGGGAAGGTTGTTTTGGGATGGGACCCTGCATTCCGTACCGGATGTAAGCTGGCGGTGGTGGATGAGACGGGTAAAGTGTTAGACACGAAGGTGATCTATCCCACCGCACCTCAGAATAAGGTAGCGGAAGCCAAAGCGGAATTGAAGAGACTGATTAAAAAATATAACGTATCCCTGATTTCTGTGGGCAACGGAACGGCCTCCAGAGAGTCCGAGCAGGTGATTGTGGAATTGTTAAAAGAGCTGGATACACCGGTGCAATATGTCATCGTAAACGAAGCTGGCGCATCCGTCTACTCTGCGAGTAAGCTGGCGACGGAGGAATTCCCGAATTTCGATGTAGGACAAAGAAGTGCGGCATCCATTGCCAGAAGACTGCAGGATCCGCTGGCGGAGCTGGTGAAGATCGATCCGAAATCGATCGGTGTGGGACAGTATCAGCATGATATGAACCAGAAGAAACTGAGCGAGGCCTTAGGCGGTGTCGTGGAAGACAGCGTGAATAAGGTGGGCGTGGATTTAAACACGGCTTCAGCTTCTCTCCTAGAGTATGTGTCCGGCGTTACGAAGGTGATCGCAAGAAATATAGTAGATTACCGCGAGACTAACGGCAGATTCACGAACAGGGCGCAGCTTCTCAAAGTAGCAAAGTTGGGACCGAAAGCCTATGAACAGTGTGCCGGTTTTATGCGCATCACGGACGGCGATAACCCATTAGATGCCACCAGTGTACACCCGGAATCCTACGAGGCGGCGATGAAGCTGTTGGATAAGATGGGTCTGACGATGGAAGACGTGAAGGAGGCGCAGAAGAAAGCGGCGGCACAGAAAGCTGCAGGGAAGAAAGCGCCGGTGAAGGAGAAGAAGAAACCTCAGCCCAAAGTGGTGATTCGCAACACCAACACTGCCATGGGTAAGGCATTGGCGGCAGCGATGGGCGGCATGACGTTCGATAATGATAATTCTGATATGGATGTCAAGTCTGGCAAAAATGCCGGAAACGGAAGTGACGGTATTACGGTCAGCGGTCTGGAGAAGAAGATCAAGGATAAGAAGAAGCTTGCGGAAGAACTGGGCATTGGTGAGATCACATTGACAGATATTCTGAAAGAGCTGGAGAAGCCGGCCAGAGATCCGCGTGACGATATGCCGGCACCGATCTTAAGAAGTGATGTGCTGGATATGAAGGACTTAAAACCCGGCATGATCCTTAAGGGAACCGTGCGTAACGTCATCGACTTCGGCGTGTTCGTGGATATCGGCGTGCATCAGGACGGTCTGGTGCATATCTCGCAGATCACGAACAAATTCATCAAACATCCGCTGGAGGCAGTCAGTGTGGGGGATGTGGTGGATGTGCAGGTGCTCACCGTGGACGTGGCGAAGAAGCGGATCGGCTTGACGATGAAAATTAAGCAGAATGCGTGACAGGGGTCAGAATAAGTTAGAGTAAACAATTTACTTGACGCAGTAAAATATTTATGTGATATTTTAACTGGAGGTTGTTTATGGCTACGATAAAGGAAATTGCGGAAATAGTCGGCGTTTCGAGTGCCGCCGTATCGAGAGTGCTCAATTATGACGAGGGAATTTCTGTCAGTCCTGACACGAGGGCTGCTATCTTTGCCGCCGCAGAGAAAGTCGGTTATAAGAAACGGGTGATCTATCCGAAAATCGATCATGTGGCATTGTTGTATTTTACGGAAGAGGAAGATGAACTGGAAGATATTTTCTATCAGAATATCAAGGAGGAGCTGACAGGGCAGGCGGAGAAAATGAACATACAGCTCAGTGAGTATACAAGGCAGAACGGGATGGAGGCGATTCCGAAAGACCTGAATGCGTTCGTGGCCATCGGCTGGCTGAACAGGCAGGAGATCAACCGATTGTATCAGATCTGTAAGCGAGGTGTGTTCATCGGTACTTCCCCGGACGAGAAGCTCTTCGACGCAGTAAGGCCGAATATGGATTCTTTCGTTACACAGATCGTCGATTATTTTGTTGAAAAAGGGCATAAGTCCATCGGTTTTATCGGCGGATCAGATCGAAATATTGATACGGGAAAGCCTTCCATGGATATCCGGGAATGGTCTTTCAGACAGAGCGCCCAGTATTATCAATGTCTTCGGGAGGATTTTATCTTAATTTCCGACAAATTTACCGTGCAGGAAGGGTATCGGCTCGGCAAAGAGCTTATTCATAAACAGGAATTGCCCACAGCTCTCTGTGTGGCCAGCGATACGTTGGCAGTGGGAGTGCTGCAGGCGCTGAATGAGGAAGGAATACAGATACCGGAGCAGATTGCGATTTTCAGCATCAACGATGTAAACATAGCCAAATATGTTTCTCCGCCGCTCACGACGATCCATATAGATATACCGAGTATCTGTGAGACGGCATTGGAATTACTTCGCAACAGGGTTTTAAACGGCGGTGAGATCACCAAGTCGATCTTTGTTAATGGGATTCCGGTTTATCGGAAGAGCGGTTAATGTTGGAATATGTTAAAATTTTATAGAATAATTGAGGTGTACGGATGCAGTAAGTGATTGCTGCATCTTTTTTTATGCGCAGATCCGTGCAAAGGAAGTTTGCGTAATTTCTGATAATGGGACTCATTGATGTCTATAAGTGAAAAGATAATTGACAAACAAAGTAATAAATGCTATATTCCAAGTAGTAAATAAGTTATTTAAAAAATAATAAAATATTTACCAAGACGTAGGCACAAGGGTATCACAATTGGAAAAACAAAAACAGAGAAAAGAAAAGGAGAGAAAATGCTATGAAAAGAAAAATATGTCTGGGATTGATGGCGGTATGTATGATTATGACGCTTGCGGGCTGCGGGAAATCAGGCGGCGATCAGGCGCAAAGTGCCGGGGATAATGGAGGATCTGCGGCAGTGGCGGATGAAAACGGCAACTATATTGTGAATGGCAGTTTTGAGGAGGTGGATTTTACGGGATGGGTCATCAACAATATTGATGATGTCACGGAAGAACTGGATGTGTATACGCGAGAGACAGACTGCTATGAAGGCGCGCAGTCGCTCCACTTTTACTCCGGAAGCAGCGATGTCAATTTCACGGCGGAGCAGACCGTGTCGGGATTGGAGGCAGGTTCTTATAAGCTGACGGGACATATTCAGGGCGACGCGGCAGGAGATGCCGATGCTTCCGTCTATTTCTATGCTGTTGTAAACGGTGAGACGATTAAAGCGGACGCGACCTTGGGCGGGTATGTCAACTGGTATACGGCAGAGCTTCCTGGGTTGAATGTAACGGACGGGGAAATTACCGTGGGTGTCAGCGTTACGATCGCACCCGGAGGTTGGGGAACGATAGATGACATCACATTGGTAAAGGAGTAGACATGCGGTTTATAAAAGGAATGGATGTGTCCATGTTAAAGGAATTGGAGAATTATGGAGCATCCTATTATCTGGCGGATCAGAAGGAGGATCTGTTTGCGATTCTGAAAAAGTGCGGCACCGATATGATCAGATTGAGAATATGGCAGGACCCCTATGATGATAACGGCGATGCCTACGGCGGTGGGATGAATGATCTTACCACCACGATTGAACTGGCGAAACGTGCTGTTCGCAATGAGCTGTCTATACTGCTGGACTTTCATTACAGTGATTTCTGGGCGGACCCATCGAAGCAGATCAAGCCGAAATCGTGGAAGAATCTGCAGGGTATAAGCCTTGAGACGGCAGTTTATTTACATACGGTCAATACCTTGAAAACACTTAAGAATGTAAAAATAGTTCCGGCCATGGTGCAGATCGGCAATGAGATCACAAACGGGCTGCTCTGGCCCGACGGTCACACGGATAATACGGAAACCATGGCGGCACTTTTGCGGGCGGGAATCGCGGGTGTAAGAGAGATTTGCCCCGATACCGCAATCATGTTCCATCTGGACTTCGGAACCGATAATAATATGTATAGAGGATGGTTTGACCGAATAGAACCCTATCATCTGGACTATGATGTGATTGGTATGTCCTATTATCCGCATTGGAACGGCAGCCTGCAGCTGCTCCTTAACAACATGAATGATATCAGTAAAAGATATGACAAGGATGTCATAATTGCGGAAACGTCCATTGGATATACAACGGACTGCCTCGGCTGCAGGGGGATCGTTTTTTCTAAAGAGCAGGAGAAGGCCACAGGTTATCCGGCGACGACGGAAGGGCAGGAAGCGTTTCTTGAGGATCTGTGCCGCACGGTCAGGAGCGTGCAGGGCGGCAGAGGTATCGGAGTGTTTTACTGGGAGCCGGCATGGCTTCCGATTCCGGACTGTAAATGGGCAAATCAGAATGGCTGCGACTATATGAATGACAAGGTGGAAGCGGGGAATACAATGGCGAACCAGGCTCTGTTTGATACGGAGGGAAGAGCCAACAGTGCCTTGCTGAATTTGCAACGGATGTAGAATGGGAGGTTTAGGTATGAAAAGAAATTTAGGTGGGAAAAGGGAACGAGCGGCGATATTGACTGTATGTGCACTTGCCGGCATTCTTCTGTCCGGCTGCGGTGCCGGGAAAGGGACGGATACGAAACTTACCGTGTGGACCAACATGAATGTAGAGGCCGATACGATACAGAAATATGCCGATGAATGGGGTGCGGCGAACGGATATGAGGTGGAGGTAATCCATCAGTCGCCGTCGGTGCAACAGTTCGCGCAGGCGATCAACAGCCCGGACGGACCGGACGCGGTAATCGGAATACCCAATGATCAGCTTGCGGATTATGTCAATGCAGGATTGACGGCGCAGGTTCCCGACGGACTTTATGATGATTCGGAGTTTTCGGAGGCGGCGATTCAGGCATGCTACGTGGACGGTGTCAGGTATGCTGCACCCCTTTCCGTGGAAACTACCGCTTTGTTTTATAATACCGATCTGGTATCTCAGGTTCCTGCAACATGGGAAGAACTGGTGGAACAGGCAGCAGACAGCGGCGGCGTATCCTTTGATGCGACGAGTATCTATTATGACCTCGGATTTGTGAGAGCCTGTGGCGGGTATATTTTTAAGTACGAAAACGGGGCATATGATGTAGAGAATATCGGACTTGCCAATGCGGGTGCCGTGCAGGCATATGAGTTCATCAATGCCCTGTGTAATGAGTATCATCTGCTCTCGGCGGATGTCACGGCGGATATCGCAAGGAGTAACTTTCAGAACGGACAGACCGCATATTATATCGGCGGTCCATGGGATATTGATGGATTCAGTTCAGCCGGAACGAATTTTCAAATTGTGCAAATGCCAACTTTTAACGGACAGCCGTTTGTTACGCCGGTGGGTACACAGGTGAGCTTTGTGAGCAATAAGAGTGACAGTCAGGATAAAGCATGGGAGATGATTCTGTATCTGATCGATCACGGCGCTATGGACATGTATGAGGCCGGAGACAGAATTCCCGCGAAACTGTCTGACCAGTCGGCTGCGGGCATACAGGAAAGTGAATATTCCAAAGCTTTTATCGCGCAAATCAACGATGGAGAACCTATGCCGACAGTGTCCGAGATGGGACAGCTCTGGAGCATTCATACGAATAACATCCGCTCCATGTGGATGGGAGAACTGACAGCCGGGGAGGCGGCGGAAAACATGGTGACACAGCTGGAAGAAGCAGTTGCGCTTATGAATTCGGGGAAATAGCACAATGATAAGAGATTCCGCAGAGCGGAATTATGGAGGTTACCGGTATGAGAAAAAAGAATAATGCAAAGGCTTACGGGTATCTTTTTCCGGCACTGTTTTCGATCCTGATCGTTACCTGCCTGCCGATTGTATACACAATCGTTATTTCGTTCACCAATTATAATATGTACCACTTAAGTGATTTTTCGTTTGTGGGATGGGAGAATTACCTGACAGTCTTTTCAGGCAGCATCCGGCATGTGTTTTTCCCTGTGCTCGGCTGGACGGTATGCTTCGCAGTTATCAGTACCGTTGGTTCTTATGCTACAGGGCTGATTCTGGCGATCTTATTGAATAATCCCCGCATGAAGGAGTCGAAAATATACAGATCGATTCTGATCGTGCCTTGGGCGCTGCCCTCTACTATAGCGATTTTGGCGTGGCAGGGACTTTTAAATGAGCAGTACGGCGGAATCAATAACATGCTTCATGCGATCGGAATCGCATGGAGTGTTCCGTGGCTTACGGATGCATTCTGGGCTCGTGTGGGAATCATTATCGTCAATGTGTGGCTCGGTTTTCCCTATATGATGAATGTATGTCTGGGAGGACTGCAGGCAATCTCTAATGATTATTACGAAGCCGCGAAAATAGACGGTGCCACCAAATTTCAATGCTTTAAGAGCATAACATTGCCTATGGTGACGAAGTTGTCCATTCCATTGGTTATATCTACTTTTGCTTCGAATTTTAATAACTTCGGAAATATCTATATGATTACGCAGGGCGGACCGGCGAGGGTGGATAACCAGTTTGCGGGCTATACGGATATACTGGCGAGTACCACATACAAAATGACCACATGGTCGAACCGGTATGAGCTTTCGGCGACCTTCAGTGTGCTGATTTTCATCATTGTCGGTACCTTTACGCTGATCAATATGCATATGTCGGGTTCCTTTAAGGAGGTGGACTGAGAATGAGTCATAAAGAGCATGAGAATAAGGTGAATGGCAGTAAAGAACGCCTGCAGAAAAATGCAAAGCTAAGTTACAGTGAAAAAGTATCACCGTCAGAGCGAAGAAGTCTGTGGGCGAGCAGGGTCATTATCTGGATCACGATGATCGTGGTAATCTTTCCGGCGTTGTGGATCGTCATGTCATCCTTTTCGGCAGGAGACAGCTTCTTTTTGTCCTCTCTGTTTCCGAGTAAACTAAGTGTGGAGCACTATGTGGATTTGTTCAGAGAAACAAACTTTGTACTGTGGGTCTGGAATTCACTTAAATTATGTCTGATTGTGGCGGTCATTCAATTAGTGCTCACATCGCTGGCCGCTTACGCTTTTGCACGTCTGCGGTTTACGGGTAGAAAATACGGGCTCATGGCGCTTCTGGTGCTGCAAGTATTTCCGAACAGTATGGCAGTGGCAGGATATTATATTCTGATCTATAAATTCGGCCTGGTAGACAGCAGTCTGGCTCTAATCTTCGTGCTGGCCGGCGGAAGCGCTTTCAATATCTGGCTGTTGAAATCCTATATTGACGGGATTCCGGTTGAACTCGATGAGGCGGCGCTGGTGGACGGCGCGAATCAGTTTCAGGTTTTCTATAAAGTGATCCTGCCGCTGGCGATGCCGCAGCTTGCAGTATTGTTTCTTTTTTCCTTTATAGCGACCTACAGTGAATATGTAATCACATCCATTTTCCTGCAAACACCGGGAAAAATGACACTGTCTCTGGGATTGCAGTCATTTATCAGTGATCAGTTTGCTGCACATTGGACGATGTTCTCGGCGGCAGCAGTGATTTCTTCGCTGCCGATCATGGTTGTGTTTATGTGCCTGCAGCGGTTTATCCAGAACGGGCTGGTGGCCGGCGGCGTGAAGGGGTAAATTGTCATAAAGTTTTGCAAAAATCCTTGACTGTATCTGCGAATATGGATATGATAATGATAGAAGGAAAAGTTTGTCAA